>CAXTLE010000010.1:0-27404 GCA_964244855.1 uncultured Aestuariivirga sp.
GCCTTGGACAAGGTTTCGGCGGCGGTGAAAGACTGGTCTGGCGGCACGCGCATTGGCACCACGCTGAAAGAGTTCAATTACAAATGGGCCAGACGGGTGTTGACGCAGGGCGCTCACGTGTTGCTGATGACAGATGGTCTGGACCGTGAAGATGTAGGGCAGCTTGAACACGAGATGCAGCGTCTCAGACGCTCAGCCAAGCGTATCGTTTGGCTCAATCCGCTGTTGCGCTTTGACGGATTTCAGGCGCGGGCAGCCGGTGTTCGTGCGATGATGGCGTATGTGGACGAATTCCGGCCCGTGCATTCACTGGACAGCTTGCAGGACTTGGCCAACACGCTTGCAGACCCAACAACTGGCAAGCATGATCCGAAAAAGTGGCTGAAGCTGCGGGAGGAGTAAATGATGGACGTTCTTGAAACAGCACAGAGCTGGTTGGCAGACGGGCGAAAGGTTGCCATCGCCACTGTGATTGAAACCTGGGGATCAGCGCCGCAGCCTGTAGGCAGTCAACTGGTTGTAGACGTTGATGGTAATTTTGAAGGTGCAGTGTCTGGTGGTTGTGTTGAGGGCGCTGTTATCACTGAAGCCCAGGATATGATTGCCGTTGGCGGCCACAAGGTGTTGAGTTTTGGCGTGGCGGATGAAACGGCCTGGAAAGTCGGCTTGGCTTGTGGTGGAAAAATTCGGGTGTTGGTTGAGGCGGTGCAGTGAAGGTCGATGTGCTGAGAGCGGTCGTCGCCGCACGCAAGGAACGCCACGCCATTGCAGTTGTCACCAATCTTGGCACTGGCGCACAACGCATCGTCACCCGAAACGAAGCCGCGTCAGACCCACTGCTCGACAAGGCTTTTCGTTTTGGTAGGTCCGGTGTTGAGCAAACTCCGGATGGAGAGATATTCATCACCATCCACAATCCGAAACTTCGACTGGTGATTATTGGTGCTGTGCTGATCGCGCAAAGTGTGATCCCGATGGCGGAAGCTGCGGGTTATGATGTGACAGTGGTTGATCCGCGCGGGGCCTTCGCCACGGGTGCACGTTTTCCCAATGTGATGCTGCATGCGGACTGGCCAGATGATGTGATGCCCGGCTTGAAACTCGATGCGCGGACGGCTGTATTGGCTTTGACCCATGATCCGAAGATTGATGACCCGGCGCTGGATATCACGTTGCAATCAGAGGTGTTTTATATTGGGGCTTTAGGTTCGAAAAAAACCCAAGCCTCGCGGGTTGAGCGGTTGATGGCGCGTGGTTTTGATGCGGCTGCGATAGCGCGTATTCACGGTCCCATCGGCTTGAACATCGGCGCAGTTGGCGGCGTGGAAATTGCAATCTCGATCATGGCAGAAATGACCAAGTGTTTGCGGCTGGGCGCGTGAGATGAATTTCGGCTTGGTTCCGATTGCAGACGCTAAGGGTGCAGTTCTGGCACATGGTGTTAAAACCGCTGAGGGTTCGTTCAAGAAAGGTCGTGTTCTCACTTCCGCCGATATTGACATGTTGCGCAGTTTAGGTGTGCACGAAGTCATTGTTGCGCGGTTGGATTCTGAAGATGTGCCGGAAGATGAGGCAGCGCGGGCATTGGCCGTTGCTGCAACAGGGCAGGGTGTTACCGCGCAGCAGGCGTTCACGGGCCGAGCCAATCTGTATTCTTCCGTACACGGACTTGTTGTGATTGACCGTGCACGCGTGAAAGCCATCAATCACCTGCATGAAAGCTTGACCATTGCGACACTGCCGCCGCACAGTGTAGTGTCACCAAAACAGATGCTGGCGACGGTCAAGATCATTCCGTTTGCTACGCCGCGCGGCGTGTTGCAAAGAGCGCTAACCATTGTTGGTGATCAACCCCTCATGCATGTGCGGTTGTTTCAACGCAAACACATTGGCCTGATCATCACCACCATTCCCCATGGCAAGGCGTCTTTAATCGCTAAAACTGAAACCGCCATACGTGATCGTTTGCAGACATTGGGTTTGAAACTTGAAGCAGTTCAAGTGGTGCCGCATGTAGAAAGCGCGGTGCAGTCCGCCATTGCGGAATTGCAACAGCAGGGCAGCGATTGCATTCTGGTGTTCGGCGCGTCGGCAATCGTAGATCGCGCCGATGTTATTCCGGCTGCACTGGTCGCTGCCGGGGGCGAAGTTTTGCATCTTGGCATGCCAGTGGATCCCGGCAATTTGTTGATGTTGGGTCGGATCGGGAGAGTCTCGGTTTTGGGTGTGCCGTCCTGTGCAAGGTCGCCAAAGCGCAATGGCTTCGACTGGGTTTTAGAGCGGGTGCTGGCTGGCATCGAGGTGTCTGGCGAGGACATTATGGACATGGGTGTTGGCGGGCTCCTGGCAGAAATTCCGTCGCGGCCCATGCCGCGTGAAGCTGGCATTCAATCTGCGCCGCGTGTCGTTGCCGTAGTGTTGGCAGCGGGGTTAGGCCGTCGCATGGGTGGTGCCAAGATGCTGGCTGATTTTCATGGCAAGCCGATGTTGGTGGCAACAGTCGAGAATGTTTTGGCATCCGGCGTTGATGATATTGTTGTGGTCACGGGGCATGAACAAGCGGCTGTGTGCAGAGCTTTGAAAGATTTCAAAGTGCGCATCGTGCATAACACGGATTACGCCACAGGCATGGCGTCGTCTTTGCGTGTTGGTGTTGAAGCTGCTGCTGCCGCTGATGCTGTTGTTGTATGCTTGGGCGATATGCCCAACGTTGGAGGTGCTGTAATTGATCGTCTCATTGCTGCGTTCAATCCGACTGAACATCGCTCCATCGTTGTGCCAACGCATAAAGGGCAGTTCGGAAATCCCGTACTATGGGGCGCTGAACACCTTACGCGATTGAAAACCTTGGCCGGAGACAAAGGGGCGCGGACGTTGATCGGCGATTTGAAATCGGAGGCAACGGAAGTCGAAGCCGATGCAAGCGTGTTGATGGATGCAGATACGCCGGAGGATTTGGCTTCGCTCAAATCAGCTGCAAATTCCTGAAACTCACATGGCCCTTGCGGCCGATGATAATGTGGTCGTGAACCAGTATGTTCAACTTGTCAGCGGCCTGAATGATACGTTTGGTCATGTCGATGTCAGCGAGAGACGGTGTAGGGTCACCTGAAGGGTGATTGTGCACGAGAATAATGGCGGAAGCTGAAAGTTCCAGCGCACGCTTCACCACTTCGCGGGCATAAACCGGCGTGTGATCGACGGTTCCAACCTGCTGTTGTTCATCGGCGATCAACTGGTTTTTTTTATCGAGGAACAAGAGGCGAAAGGTTTCAACGTCTTCAAAAGCCATGGCGGCGCGGCAATATTCAATGATGTTGTTCCAGGTTCCGAGAATGGGGCGGTTGATGACTTCGCCTTTGGTCAAACGAAGGGCGGCAGCCCGGATCAGTTTGAGTTCGGTGACAATGGCGGGGCCAACACCTTTGACTTCCATCAACAGGTTTGCAGGAGCTGATATGACTTCTGCAAAGGTGCCAAAGCGGGTGATTAATCCCTTCGCTATCGGTTTAGTGTCGCCGCGTTTGATGGCACGGAAAAGGACCATTTCCAGTAGCTCATAATCTGGCATGGCATCAGCACCACCAACAATAAAGCGGTCCCGCAAACGTTCGCGGTGGCCGATGTGCAGCGGTGGCAGTCCTTCTTCCAGTCCTTTGGCGGGAGGCTTGGCCATGCCTTAGACTTTGTAAGGCGGCTGGTGCAGTTGTTTCGGGCTCAGCGTGAAAATATCGCAGCCCGTCTCGGTTATTCCAATGGAGTGTTCGAACTGTGCCGACAGTGACCGATCCCGCGTCACAGCGGTCCAGCCGTCGGACAGGACTTTTACATGCGGCTTGCCCAAATTGATCATGGGTTCAATCGTGAAAAACATGCCGGGCTTCAGCACAGCGCCTTCGCCGGGTTTACCGTAGTGCAACACGTTGGGATGGTCATGAAACACTTGTCCCAAGCCATGACCGCAGAAATCACGCACAACCGTGCAACGTTCTTTTTCGGCGAGTGACTGAATGGCGTGCCCGATGTCACCAAGCGTATTGCCAGGCTTTGCAGCAGCGATGCCGCGCATCAGGCATTCATAGGTGAGTTCAACAAGGCGCTCGGCCTTGCGGGAAACATTCCCAATATTTGCCATGCGTGATGTGTCGCCATACCAGCCGTCGACAATCAAAGTCACGTCGATGTTGACGATGTCGCCGTCCAGCAGCGGTTTGTCATTTGGCATGCCATGGCAAACCACGTGATTGATGGACGTACACACAGCATGTTTGTAGCCGCGATAATTCACCGTGGCGGGAATGGCGTTGTTGTCGCGCGCGAACTCCACGCAAAGCCTGTCCAGTGCGGCTGTGGTGACACCCGGTTGGGCCGCGTCAACCAAAATGTCCAAGCACTCCGCTGCCAGCTTTCCAGCACGATGCATAGGGGCGTAATCCTCCTTTTTGTAAAGGCGGACGCGTGGGTTCTTTTCACTGACGTCGAGATCGTTCATTCCAAATCCAGAAGCGGCATAGGAACTGGTATTTGGCAGGTCAAAGCCAATGCTTCAACCCCTGCCTTGAGGGTGATTTAAAAACCATACTCGACAGGGATCGTGGCTGCTGTCACAAGGCAAGTGAGTTTTCGGAGAAAATGATGACCAACGCCCCAACCGCCGCAGTGTTATTGATTGGTGATGAAGTTCTTTCAGGCCGAACCAAAGACAAGAACCTTGGCTTTATCGCAGACTATCTGACAGCACTTGGAATTGACCTCAAGGAAGCCCGCGTGGTCGCTGATGACGAGGCGGATATCGTAGCGGCAGTGAACGCCTTGCGGGCGCGTTACACTTATGTGTTCACTACAGGTGGCATTGGACCGACCCATGACGACATCACTTCAGATTGCATTGCCAAAGCCTTTGACGTCGAGATTTCGCATCACCCTGAGGCCAGTGCGATTCTTTTGAAACACTTCGCCGAATTGGGACGTGAGCCGAATGAAGCACGCATGCGCATGGCGCGCATTCCGCATGGTGCTTCGTTGATTCACAACAGCGTGAGTAAAGCTCCGGGCTTCCGTATCGAAAATGTGTTCGTCATGGCAGGAGTGCCGAAAGTGATGAACGCGATGATGGACGCCATTGCACCGCAATTGTCTGGTGGCGTAGTGGTGATGAGCCGCACTGTGCGTTTTGAAGGTGGTGAAGGCGATATCGCCAAGCCATTAAAAGAGGTTCAAGAGAAATGGCCAATGCTGTCAGTAGGATCATATCCATTCGAGAGCGAGCGCGGATTTAATACGAATTTGGTGCTGCGTGGGCGCGATGAGTTTGCGCTTGCAGAAGCTGTCGAGGCCGTGAAAGTGGCGGCAGAGGAATTGGTGAAGGCCGGGAAAGCAAGGGGCTGGGCGGAGGTTTGAGATTTAAGCCGCCAGCGCGCGCCTGACCTTCTCCGTCAAATCATTGCGCGTGAATGGCTTGTTCACCAGCTCGATTGAATCCGGCAAGTCTTGCATCAAACGCACTGATCCGGGCGCATAGCCAGACATGAACAGCACTTTCAGCTTCGGCCTGATCTTCATGGCTTTGGCCGCCAGTTCCGGCCCGTTCATGCCACCGGCCATGATCACGTCCGACAAGACCAGATTGATGTCGCGGCGTTCCTCGATAACTTTCAAACCTTCTGGACCGTTGATCGCCGTCAGCACTTCAAAGCCCATTTCTTCAATCATGGCGGCAGCGACGTCGCGGACGCTGTCATTGTCTTCGACCACGAGAATAGTCGGGCGGGATTTTGGCGAGAGCGCAGTGCCATAGTTTTGTGGTTGGCCTTCTGCGGCGAAGCCCAATTCCTCACGGATCTGGTTTTGCAAAGCGGCTGGATTCATGTCAGTCGGCAGTTCGATGATGCGGGACTTCAGGCGTGGAATGTACAGTTTCACTGATGTGCCGTGGCCAACTTCGGAATAAATTTTTACGTGGCCGCCAGATTGTTTCACGAAACCATAGATCATGGAAAGACCAAGGCCTGAACCTTTTTCCGGGCCTTTGGTGGTAAAAAAGGGCTGAAAGACCTTTTCGATATTCTCGGGTGAAATACCTGCACCGGTATCGGTCACCGTGATTTCAACGTAGTCGCCGGGGTTCACATCTTCATGGTCGGCGCAATATTCGTTGGACAGGGAGCGATTGGCAGTTTCGATAATAAGGTCGCCGCCCTTTGGTGCCATGGCGTCCCGCGCGTTGATGGCGAGGTTGAGGATGGCCGTTTCCAGCATGGTCTTGTCGGCCTTGATCGGCCAGACATCGGCACCCGGCATGATTTTCAGCGTAACGATCGCTGTGAGGGCTTGGGCCAACATGTCTTCCATTGCGAAGACCAGATCGTTGACGGTGAGTTCTTTGTTCTGCAGGGTTTGCTGGCGCGAGAAGGCGAGCATGCGCTTTGTCAGGTCCGAACCTTTTTCAGCGGCTTCAGTTGCAGCGCGGATGCGTTTTGTCGCGCGCTCATCATGCTTCACCAGATTTTCGACGAGTTGCAAATTGCCCATGACCACCATGAGCAAGTTGTTGAAGTCGTGAGCAATGCCACCGGTGAGTTGGCCCACAGCTTCCATTTTTTGTGCCTGTTGATATTTGCGCTCCAGCGCTTTGCGTTCGGTGACGCTTTGGCAGCAGCCGAATATGCTTTCGACCTGCCCTTTGACCTTGAGTTCAGGTTCCATCGACACTTCAAACCAGGTCAATTCACCCGATGGAAGTTTGACTGTAATTTCGAGGTTCTTGATGTGTTGGCCGAGTTTGGCCAATTCCAAAGCTTCGCTGAAACGTTCCTTGTCGCTGGGTTCGATAAGTTCGATGAAGCTTTTGAGCGTTGGATGAACCATGGCGTCGGCCATGCCGATGAGTTCCGCCATTTCAGAGGTAAGCCGCGATACATTGCTGTCCACGCGCAATGAGAAAGAGCCGATTTTTGCTACGGATTGCGTGCGCTTCAAATTGCGTTCAGATGATTTCAGTCGTTCAAGTGACACCATTTGCGCGTCGATGTTGCGGCAGAGGCCTACAATTTTGATGGGGCGGACGGATTTTGAGTCGCGGACAACGCCGGCGATTGCTTCAATCCACTCATATTTTCCGGCCGTTGTGCGCACGCGGTAACGCGTTTGAAAAACATTTTGGCCAAATTGCGCCACTCGAATTTTGTCGTCAAGGCTCTTGTCGCGGTCATCGGGGTGAAGCAAGCTGTTGAAATTGTGATAGTCAAGTTTTTCGCCTTCGACAGTTTGGCCGAAGACTTCGAGCATTTCAGGCGAATTAAACGTTTTTTTGGTTTCGCAATTATAGTCCCACAAAGCGTAACCACCGGATCGCAAAGCCAAGCTAAGTCGATGTTCACTTTCTTCCATGGCGTTTGTTTGTTCGGCCGTCATATATTGGCTGATCATCAAATATAGGTTTTTGCCATCGATTTCCAGCCGCTGGGATTTGAAGCGGGAGACGATGGCTTTTCCTAGAGGCGGGGTATAACAGACCTCTATGTTGGCTGTGGCATCTGGCGAGAGTTTTACGTCGGTTTGACGTGCAGATAACAAGCCAACTCCGAATTTTAGCACCGGTTTGCCAAGAACTTCCGCGCGTGTTGCGCCCCAGCGGTTTAGTATCGAAGAAGTTGCGTCAACCAAGATTGCTTCTGGCATTGAAACCACAAGTGCTTCAGTGTTGGCCAAATTCAAGGCGGAGATAAGTTGTTCAATCATGGACTTTCGCACGTCGTCGTAAAAATCCAACTCTATGTGGAAAATGGTTATGCAAGTCTTGCGCTGAAGGCCGCGTTTGCGTCAAAAGGTCATTAATTTGAGTTTTAAAATGAGCAAAGGGCATATTCCATGGACGAGAAGTGGCAAAAGAGCTTTCCTGTGTCGTGGGACCAATTTCACCGGGATGCTCGTGCGCTCGCATGGCGGCTGAGTTCAGCTGGTCCGTTCCATGCGGTTGTGGGGATTACGCGAGGTGGACTGGTACCAGCTGCCATTGTGGCACGAGAATTGGGGATACGTGTGATTGAAACCGTGTCGGTGGCCTCCTACGACTATGACAGGCAAGGGCAAATATCGGTGTTAAAGCCAGTGGCACCCTCATTTATCGAAAACAACTTGGGGCAGGGTGTGCTGATTGTCGATGATCTGGTGGATACAGGGGCCACTGCGCGCATTGTCCGTGAGATGTTGCCCAAAGCCCATTTCGCCACCGTTTATGCCAAGCCATCAGGCAGGCCGATGGTCGATACATTTGTGACCGAGGTCAGTCAGGACACGTGGATTTACCTGCCTTGGGACATGGACCTGCAGTTTGCTAAGCCGATTGGGGAAAAGGCTAAGGCTTAAGCTTCGCGAAGTCATTTGCCCGTTCGGACATTGTCCGCAGGTATTTTTCACATGCAGGATGGTGCAAAGCCACCTCGTCGAGCAACTGGCGGATTGAAGCAAGGCTGCGAGGATTGGGGTTCTCAGCAAGCTTGTTAGCCAGATGATCGTGCTCTTTTTGCAATTCGGAAAAGGCCAATGACTCCTTTTCGGTTTCATCGCCAATCAATGCATGGATAGGTTCGGGCAGTTTTTTGCCTTTCATGGCGGTGCTTCCAGCACTAAGGAACGCAAGTGTAGCAGATTGCGGGAAAAGTTGCCCTGCGAGCAAGATATCGTGCCCAACAGTTTTACAAGACGACTCCGTGCGTGCAGCAGTATTTACGGTTTCGCCGAGTACTGAATAGTCAAATCGTTCACTTGACCCCATATTGCCTACGCAAGCGGGGCCGCTGGCCAAGCCGACACGAACGGTGATGGGCGGAACACCCCTTTGTTGCAACAAAGAAGCCACAGATTCCGTTGCAGTATAGGCCGCAACAGACTTCCGTATCTCCAATGCGGCCTTGGCTGCTTGATACTGGTGGTTGTCTACTGGCACAGGTGCATTCCAGAACGCCATGATGGCGTCCCCGATAAATTTGTCTATCGTTCCCTGATGTTCGAGAATGACTTTTGAACAAACATTCCACAAACCATTTACAGTTTGCACCAGTTCATCAGGCGACAGCTTTTCGCTGAGCGGTGTGAAGTTGGTGATGTCAGCGAACATCACCGTCACTTCGCGCACTTCGCCACCGAGTTTAAGGTTTTGTGGGTTGCGCTCGATATCTGCCAAAACAGAAGGAGATACATAGTGACTGAACATCCTGCGCATGGTGCGGCCATCGCGGTCTGTGATCACCAGGCGGTAAGCAGCACTGGCAAGGGAAATGAGAGTGATTGCGATCAGCGGATAGGTCACGTCCAGCAATATGCCGGGACGCTCGAAAGCGTAAAGAGTGGCTGTGGTCCATGCGATCCCGCATGCAGCCGCCAGTGCGAAAGCGGCCCAGGGACGATAGATGGCGCCAATTGTTGCGATGGCCAAACCGCCGAGCAGCACAGCGATATATTCCAGCGCCACGGCCCATTCGGGCCTTGAAAGAAAACGACCTGTCAACATTTGCTCGGTGGCCTGCGCGTGAATTGAAACGCCGGGCACTGTTTCACCCAAGGCAGTAGTTCTTAAATCAAGCAGGCCTACGGCAGACGTGCCAATGTAAACAATATTGCTTTCGATGAGGGGGCGAATGGCATCGCGTTTATCAGGTGTCAGCACATCGATGGCTGACACATAAAGATCAGGCGGATCGGGACGATAATGCACATAAAACATGCCATTTTCAGAAGTCGGAACTTCAATTTCGCCGATGCGGATGGTTTCGATGGCGTTCTCGGTGTCTGGCGCAGCGTTGACCAACATGATGCTGGCGCCTTGGGCAACGCGCAGTGTTTCGACGGAGAGCGATGGCGCAAACCGTGTGCCGTCGGTCCATAACAATGGGATTTGGCGTGCGATGCCTTGTTCGCCGGCAAGGTCAATATTGAAGCCACCCACGCCTGCGGCTGCAGTATCGAAAATCGGTAAATTAGCAGTGATGCGTCCCAACATAGGGGGAGCAGCCGCGGCCGGAGCACCAGTTTGAGCAAAACCGGATTTGATGACCAGAGGTGTTGAGCCTTTGATACCTGGTGTCGATGCAAAGCCCATGACAACCGGTTTTCCCGATAAAGAGGCCGCGAAAATCGCATCGGAGTCCGGAAGCTTGCTGGCGTCTAAGGTCGCTGGCAATGTACCAGCCAATGACGGATCCTGCATCACGCGGCGTGGCGACAGGCGATCAGGCTCCGGAAATACAATGTCGAAAGCCACAGCAGCGGCACCCATGCTGCTCAGTTCATCGACAAGTTTTGCCAGCGTAATGCGTGACCAAGGCCACTGGCCGAGCGCTTTCAGTGAGGCTTCATCGATATCAACGATGCGCACGGGTACCGGCTGTTCCAGTTGACGCGGGAAAAGTCTTTGTAGTTGGTCAAAACCTGATCCACGCAGCCCTGCGAAAATGCCTGGATCGAAAACCCGAATGGCCAACAAGGCAAAAAGCCAAAGTGTTACCCAGCCGAACTGAACAACACGATTACGAAATGAGTTGGTCATTCCAAAGTGCCGTGCCTACGGGCGTTTGGGTGCCGCTGGGGGAGTGGTAGTGTCTGGTCCCGATCCGCTACCCGCTTCGTCCGGTGCACCCAACCTGCATGCAGTTACATCGAGCCGGAAGCGTCTTGTCAATTGCGATTGATCTGACAGAAAGGGCAGGTTCTCGCGGATGGTTTTGAGTTTTTCTTTGCCGACCAGCGGACGCGCCGTCGTCAGCGTTGCTTCACCCATCTGGCAACCGGACTTCACGTTGACGGAACCCCCTTGCAAGCCCGCAAGTACAACAGAGCCATTTAACACCACTGCACCGGTTTTCTTTATCACCCAATAGTCAAAGCCCGTCCCGCGAATTCCAATGGTAGCTTGAAGGGTTCTGATTTTATAAGCCGATTTTGCGCTTCGGCCGGTGATGAAACGATAGGTACCGCGCAATGCGCTGATCGAAACCTTCTCGGCCTTTGATGCACCTTTGCGCATGACGAACTGGTCGAGCAGCAATGTCGAATCGGGGCCAACAACCAAACGTGTTCCATCGTCCAACATGATCTGCGCATTCCCCGCAGAAACATGCACAGAGTCTTCTTCGAATACTTTGCTTCCTGCGGTGAGCTGACGTTTTCCGGTCGGACCATCCGCCGTCGGATCACCTACCACGGCCACGACTTCGCCCATTTTTGCTGCAAAAGCCTGAGACGACCACAATGCCAGTACAAACGCACCCGATATGACGATAGAGTTCCGCAACATCGCCCAATACTCCAGATTCAATCAAGCCCCCAGATCCTTCATAGACCAAGCAAGGAGCATTGCAAAAGCATTTGCGGGCGCATGGCTTGGCAGTCATTCCAGAAAAGGCTATGGGCCACGTTCATGAATGGGGCGGTTCAGACGGTATTGCTTTTGCTGGTGGCACTGCAGATCAAACATGTGATTTGCGACGGGCCCCTGCAAACGCTGCGCATGGTGAAAGACAAGTCAGTATATGGCAACCCATTTGGTTTGTCGCACGGTCTTGTGCATTCAGCAGGATGTTCTCTGGTGTTTCTGCTTTTTGGACTACCGATCACGCTTGCTGCAAGCTTGGCTTTGCTTGACGGTGTCATCCACTATCATATTGATTTTACCAAAGAGAACGTCGTCAAACACATGAACTGGGGCTATTCTGATGGCCCTTATTGGTGGGCCATTATCACCGATCAAACCTTGCATCACATGACCGCGCTTTTGTTGGTGTGGTTGGCGCTCAAACCCTGATCGCGTCTTCTTCCTCTTTCAGCACCCTTCGGGTATTGGCGCGGCGCATTTTCATAGCGAGGTCACGGCCCAACAATTGATAAATGATTCCGTTGATCTGCGGGTCAGCGGCAGTCACCTTGGCCATGCGCATTTTGGAGAATTTTAACACGCGCGCCGGTTCATCAATGACCACTGTGGCAGTGGCTGGATTTCCCGTGAGATAAGCGATTTCACCGACAAATGAGCCTTTCTCCAAATAGGTCACCAGCGAACGGTTCACTTCAACATTGGCGCGACCGGAGCAGAGAAAATAGAGTGCGTCTACGGGCGCGTCTTGTCTCGTCAGAACATCGCCGTTCTGAAAATCCTTCCATTCCGCCGCCTTTAGCAATTGCGATATTTGTGCATCATCCAGGCCAGCCAGCGCTTCCCTCAGCAACGGAGCCTCTTTCTCAGGCAGTTTCAAGCTCATGCGTTCCCGAATGAGCCAGAAAAGTTGATAGGCGTTGATCATGATAAACAGCACGGTCCATGCTATTGCGGTTCCCAAATCGCCACCGGAATACATGAAGTAGATGATTTCCAGCACCATGCTGACCACGGCGGTGACGCGCAGCCAAAATATATTGGTCAGGACATAGGACAGTGCCAACATGAAATAGGCAAAATGCCCGAAGATTTGGAAAGGTGTATTGAAGTATTCCATCATGAATCCGCGCTGTCGTTGCCCCGCCGCCAAATCAACCCTTGTACACCTGCTTGTCAAGCAAGGCCTGAACCCTCTAAGAGGCGTTCCGAAGCAGGCGGGCGTGGCGTAATGGTAGCCGCAACGGACTTAAAATCCGTTTTTCGCAAGGAAGTGCGGGTTCGAGTCCCGCCGCCCGCACCAGTCTTCGCCCAAGTGGGCTACGCGAGGGCAGCAGCCACGGGGAGAGCATAATGAGACGTGATATTACTTCGCCGTCTCGTTCTCATCAGGATAAACCCCAGACAACACCGTGTTGAAATGTGCTCTCACCGCATCGTTACAGCCACATGATTTTTGCGCGAGCTTCCGGGCGTCCAGAATGACGAGGTGACCGCGTTTCACACTCAAAATACTTTCCTGTTTGAATTTGCCCACCACCCGGCTGATGTAACTTCGGCCGACGCCCAACATTCCGGACAGACGTTCCTGGGTGAGAGGAACTTCGTTTTCACCAGTCCTGTCAACAGCGGCGAGAACCCACTTGGCCGTGCGCTGTTCGATGGTGTGGGCAGCGTTGCAGGCCGTTGACTGAAAAATCTGCGCCATCGTGCAGTCGGCATAACGTGCAAACAAGTTGTCGAGTGAACGTGAAGCAGACTTTGCTTCTTCCAGAATTATAATCGGCAAAGTCAAAAACTCGCCGCCAAACTGCACCATAATGCGGGAGTAGGCTGGCAGTTTACCCTGACTCACAATGCCGCCAACAGCACCTTCACGTCCCACAAGCATCGTTTCGACGGCACCGACATCCTCCGTTGAAATCAGGAACGACACCAACGTCGGTCCACAAGGGAAGTAAACTGTCCCGACATTCTGCCCTTGCTCGTATAGAATTTCATTTGGTTTCGAATGCACGCTCTTCAAATGGGGCGCAATAATTTCGAAATCCCGCTGCTGCAAATGATTGAGCAGATTGTTGTTGGTCTGGCTCTTGGTCACATCACGAGAAAGCAAATTAATGTTCATGATCGTTCACTTGTGGACAGACGGCACGCTGAGATGTGTTTATCTTTACACATATGGACCTCATTGGAAAGCGTTCGACAACGATTTGGTGAGTTGCATAAGGTTTCTACCGTCGACAGGCTTTGACAAAAACGGCGCTTCGCTGAACTCTTCAGGAAGCAAATTTCTGTTTTTGGCAGATAGAAAAATGAACGGAATATGGTTTTTCACCAATTTCTGGGCGACCGGGTAACTCACCCCATCCAGAACATCAATATCGAGGAAGGCAATGTTATCCGGGATCAATTTCAACGCTGCTGCCAAGCTACGCGCCAGAAGTGGCGTGGCGTGGAGACTCTCTGTGACCAGACCTGCGATATCATATGAAATGATAAAGTTGTCTTCGAGGATGAGAACATGAGGTTTCATGCGGGGGCAACTCTGGAACATCCCTTTCGTTCCGCAACGCAACAGTTTCAACGTGCATCGCGTGACCAGTCATTGTCCCGGCTGCAAGGTTTTAATAATATGATCGACGTCAATGATCGCTGCCTGATTGTGGAAGATAATTTTTTCATTTTCATGGCAATCGAAGATATCGTCACTTCTTTTGGGTTCAAGCAGGTTGATCGGGCGTCGACTTTGGCAGAGGCGAGTGAACATTTGAAAAACAATAGCTATCGTTTGGCCTTGCTGGATTTCAGGCTTGGTGTCCTCAACAGTTTGCCGCTGATTGAAATACTTGGGAAAAGTAAAATTCCGTTTGCCGTAACAACGGGTTACACAGTTGATGATGTGATGATGCGAGCGCTGAAGGGGGCTCCGGTGATCTCAAAGCCCTACGTTAATGAAACGGTGAATCGCGTGATTGCCGCGCTTTTGACAGCGCAGCCTATTGCGTAGCAAGCAAGGCTGGAGCGAGATTTCCGGTTTTGGAAATAGCGACATTTTGCAAGCCTAGCCATTTTGCCATCAGCTTTAATTCTTCACCCAATTGCGGTGCAATGGACGACGCTTCGATGCCAGCTTCGTAGTGTGCAGTATTGACTTTCAACGTTGAAGATCCCCGATCCGCTTTCAAACACAGGCGGCCGGCAATTTTATCACCGTGTAGAAACGGCAGAACGTAGTATCCGAATTTGCGTTTTGATTCAGGGGTGTAGAGCTCTATTCTATAGTGGAAGTTGAACAGTCTTTCGGCACGAGGCCGGTTCCAGACCAGTGGGTCGAAAGGCGAGAGCAGGGCGGTTGCACCTGCAGTGTTCGGTAAATTTGCAGCGTGGTGAATATAGGCTTGCTGTTTCCAACCCTCGACCGCGACGGCGCGTAGCGTTCCTGCTTCCAGGGTTTCAGCAAATGCCAATTTGAAAGCGGCCACGGGTAATCTAAAATAGTCGCGCAGATCTAATTCCGTGGCGACGCCCAGGGCCTCTGCTGATTTTGCAACGAGCATGCGTAGCGCTTCAGCTTCTTTCGGTGTCGGCAGGTTCAAGACATCAGTGGGAATCACCCGCTCCGGCAAATCATAGATCCGTTCAAAACCTTGCCGCGTTGCCGTGGTCACCAAGCCTTGGTCGAACAGCGTTTCGAGCGCCAGTTTGCCCTTGCTCCAACCCCACCAAGCGCCATCAGATTTGCCGCCGCCTGGAATATCCCGTACGCGGGTCGGGCCATTCTTCTGGATGAAGGCGAGAGTGGATTTCAGATAGGCGCGATTTTCCTTGCCGAAGCGGTCCATGCCTTTGTATTGCCCATCACCATTGCGGGCGCGGGCCATGCGCCAGCGCATCAACGGATGAAGCGCCAAAGGCACGAGGCTGGCTTCATGGGCCCAGCATTCGAAGAAGTAACGATGATCATTGTCGAAGCTGCGTTTGTCCAACGCCGCCATGTCGTAGTGGCCGAGCCTCGCATAAAGCGGCAGATAATGCGAGCGCACCAGCACGTTGACGCTGTCGATTTGCAGCAGATGCAGCGCATCAACGGCTTTGGCAATTTTCGGCCAATTGGCTTTGGTATCGCGGGACTGGCCCTGAAACCCCTGCGCGTGAAGCGCAATGCGCCGCGCTTCAGCAATCGTCAGCGTGTCCGAACTTAAGCCGCGTCGTGCCATTCGGCTTCAGCGGGCATTGCATGACCGTGGGCGAGGCTGCCGGAATGCTTGTAAAGCGTCGAACAATAGGGGCAGATGATTTCTGACGCTGTTCCCATATCGAGAAACACATGGGGGTGATCAAACGGTGGTTTAGCCCCAATGCACATGAACTCCTTGGCACCCACTTCAATGCTGGTTTTGCCCATGCTGTTCTGGAAATGAGGCGTTGCGCCGCTGGCCATGATGTCTTGTTCCTCAAGCAACTTGTGTTTCGGTGAGGGGAATAGCATATCCTCGTCATGATGCAAAAATTCAATTCAGCCGGCGTGGAAATCGCATTCTCTGACGAAGGTGCAGGACCGCCGGTTTTGCTGATCCACGGCTTTGCCTCTAACGCGCGCGTGAACTGGCGGTCCACAGGCTGGATCAAAACCCTGCTGCAAGCGGGGTATCGCGTCATTGCCCTGGATAATCGTGGGCACGGCGAAAGTGAGAAGCTTTACGACTCAGAGAAGTATGCTGCTTCGATTATGGCCGAAGACGCAGGTCGATTGCTGGACCACCTCGGCATCGCGCAATCAGCCGTCATGGGTTACTCCATGGGTGCGCGCATCGCAGCCTTTCTCACACTGCAACACCCCGAAAAAGTGTCCCGCGTGGTCTTTGCCGGATTGGCCGAACGGATGGTACTGGGTGTTGGGGGTTCGGAAAACATTTATGCGGGCCTTAAAGCTGAATCCTGGCGCGACGTAACCGACCCTACGGGCCGGGTTTTCCGATTGTTTGCCGAATCCACCAAGAGCGATCTGAACGCGCTGGCGGCCTGTATCCGGTCATCGAGAGTTAAAATCAAGGCGGAAGCTTTGGCTTCGATCACATGCCCCGTGATGGTGATTGCAGGCGAGCTTGATGAAATTTCTGGTCCGGTTCAGCCTTTGGTGGACATGATTCCAAACGCGCGCGGCGTTGAATTGCCGGAACGTAACCACATGAATGCCGTAGGAGATTCGGTTTACAAGAAAACCGTATTGGCTTTTCTGGCGGAGGTTTAGTCTGCACTCTTCATTTTTGGCGGAGTGTGCTAATGTATTGAACAGGCCCTCTCTTCTGCCTCCCCCTTGTGGGGAGGGCCGGAGTGGGGGTCGGGCGGTCTTCGAGATTGGAACGAGCTATATCCAAAGTCGGAGCCCCCCACCCTAACCCACCCCACAAGGGGGAGGGGACGAAAGTAGTAACGGAGTATTCCATGCAAGGCCAAGTCAGAACCATCGAAAAGATCGACGCCGTGTGGGATCGTATCCGCCATGAGGCTGACGCCATAACGCGGGCCGAGCCTGCTTTGGGCGGTTTTATTTTTTCGTCGATACTTGCGCACGAAAGTTTTGAAACTGCTCTGGTTCACCGTCTGGCACAGCGCCTCGGCAATGCTGACTTGGGTTCTGATACTGTGGTCAAAGCATTCCAAGACGCCTTGGAGGAAGACCCTGATATCGGTCACGCAGCCCGTGCCGATATGGTCGCAACCTTCGACCGTGATCCCGCCTGCCACCGCTACATCGATCCGTTGTTGTATTTCAAAGGCTACCAAGCCCTGCAAACCCACCGCATTGCGCATCGCCTCTGGCTGTCGGGCCGGAAGGACTTTGCCTATTATCTGCAAAGCCGCTCCAGCATGATTTCATCGGTGGATATTCATCCGGCGGCGCAAATCGGTCGGGGTGTGATGATCGATCATGGTCATGACATCGTCATCGGCGAGACCACTGTGGTGGAAGATAACGTGTCCCTGATGCAGGGCGTCACCCTCGGTGGCACCGGCAAGGAGTCTGGCGACCGCCACCCCAAAATACGTCATGGTGTATTGATCGGTGCGGGTGCGAAAATCCTGGGGAACATCGAAATCGGTCATTGCTCGCGCGTGGCCGCATGCTCGGTTGTGCTGCATGATGTGCCTGCCAATCGCACGGTCGCAGGGGTTCCCGCCAAGATCGTGGGCTATGCTGGCTGTGCAGAACCTGCACGCTCCATGGATCATCAAGTTGAGGATGTTGCGGCTATTGCCGAATAAAGCTAGAGCAGCAGCACCTCAAGGAGCCAATTTATGAAGCCTGATGAACTCGCCAAACTCACCGCCTATTTCCGCAAGACCTTTAACAACCCGACACTGGCCGTGAAAGCCCGTCCGCAGAAAAAGGATTCAGGCGAGGTCTATATCGGCGAGGATTTTCTGGGCGTGGTCTTCCGCGACGAGGAAGACGGCGAACTCAGCTATAATTTTTCCATGGCGATTCTGGATATCGATCTGGAGTGAGTGCGTGCGTGCTTCGAGGCTCGCAAGAGCTCGCGCCTCAGCATGAGGGACAGCTGCAAACCCCTCAACCACACACTCCCCTCATCCTGAGGTGCATCGCTCTCTTGCGATGCATCGAAGGATGCGCTGCAATAACGGACTTGCAATCCAGCCCAAAACTTGCATTTCTGAACCAAGTGTAAACGTCCTGTACCAATACGGCACAGGGTGTTTGGTTTGTGAGTGGGGTTGGGGTTATGGCGACGCAACATGCGGCCTATTTGTTTGCTTTGGCTGTGGGGATTATTTCGTCGGGAATCATTGGCAATGCCTGGGCCATGGCCACGGGCGATGCGCCAAGACTGGGAGATATTCTAGACCCCAGTCCGACATTGCTAACCCCCTTCCGAATCATCGCAGCCCTTTTCAGCGCGCCGACCAGCATTCTCGTTGATGGCTTCGGCTGGTTTATCGCACAACCTTTTTTCGGTGTGCCTATCATTCTCGCAGGTCTGGTCTGGAGTTTCCTGCAAGGCGTGTTTATCCTGACCACGGTGTTCGGTTTACCTTGAGGTCTCAATGCCCATTTACACACTCGACGGAATTTCGCCTGAACTTCCCGGAGAGGGCGAATATTGGATCGCGCCATCAGCCGATGTGATTGGCAAAGTTCGATTGCAGCCCAACGCCAGCATCTGGTTCGGCGCGGTGTTGCGTGGCGACAATGAGTGGATCACCGTGGGGCAGGGCAGCAATGTTCAGGAGGCCTGCGTCTTTCACACCGACATGGGCGCACCTCTTACCATCGGCACGAATTGCACCATCGGCCATAAAGCCATTTTGCACGGCTGCGAGATCGGCGATAACACGCTGGTCGGTATGGGTGCAATTGTGCTGAATCACGCCAAGATCGGGCGAAACTGTCTGATCGGAGCAGGGGCGTTGATACCGGAAGGCAAAGTAATTGCCGACAATTCACTCGTTGTAGGCCAACCCGGAAAAATCATCCGGTTGCTGGATGAGGAAGCGGTAGCGAAGCTGACGGCTTCGGCCGAAACTTATCAGCGGAACTGGAAAAAGTTTGCCAGGGGATTGGAGTCAATGTCATGACACTTTCAGAAGCCATCGCCTTGCAACCACTTTGGGTGCAATACTGGCTCTACATCCTTGTCTTCTGCATCGTCGTATTGCCGCTGACCCTGCTGATCTGGAAACAAACCCGCCTCACCGCAGTTGTCACGATTGCCGCGTCGATACTCGCAGGCATTGGCGTGTCGCGGCTCTACGACCGCCTCGGATATGTCAAACTGCTGGGATTGCCTCACCTCATCTTGTGGACACCGTTGGCGTGGTACATGTGGCGGCAAATCAAACGCGAAGACATGCCAGTCTGGCCGCGCCGGATCATGATGATTGTGCTGGCGGTGTTCATACTGTCGCTGGTTTTTGATTATGTTGATGTGGCGCGTTACCTGCTTGGTGAACGCGTTGCCACTTCAGGCACATAACCTTGATCCTCCGGCCTCATGCAAAACCGGGAAAATAGTCAGTTTTGATTTTGGATTTAACCACACCCATGTCCGCCAACACACGCTGAAAATTTTTGACCATGGCGCGCGGGCCGGAGACATAAAATATCCGTTCATGATAATCTGGCATATGCTGCCTGATCAAGTTGGCATCGATGAAACCGTTATGCATGTTGGTTTCACGAATATTTCCTGAAACCACTGCATAAACCGTGCGCAGTCCCAGTTCGTCCTCGGCCTGCCGGAACACATCCGAATAGGCGATCTCGTTCGATTGGTTATTGCCATAAAATAGCACAGCATCGCGCTTCTCTCCCGTGAGCAACATGTTCTCCACCATGCTGCGGAATGGAGTAACACCGATGCCGCCCGCCAGAAACGCCAGTTTCTGTGTTACATCTTGCGGAAGCGTAAACTCACCAGCTACGTGGGAGGCATAAACAACATCGCCAGGCTTCATTGCCAACAGGGATTGTTTGAAGGCGCTGCCATGGGAGTAGAACTTTATCCCCAACCGCACTGTGTCGCCATTTGGAGCAGACGCTAATGTAAAAGCCCTGCGGTTTCCGCGATTGTCAGGACTACGGACTTGGGCCGTCCAGTCCATATATTGCCCCGCCGTGTATAACACTTTGCGATTGCTGCGGAATACATAATCATAACAGCCTGCCGCCTGTTTTTCGACGCTCTCAAGCGTCAGTTTATAACGGTGTTTCGGGCTTGCAACCCAGGTGAAGGCGTTGCCCACGAGTAGCGCCAGTTCCGGTGTGAAATAGGTCTCGCCCACATGCATGAGCGGCACCGAAAGCGCTCCCACGACTGCGCCATAGACCAATCGTGGGTAAAATGATGCGGGTGCTGTTAACGGTTCGGTCAGCATTGCAAAGCCTGCAAACAAGAGAGGCGACGACATCATACTCATTTGCAATGCATCCATCCGCATGTCGGCATCTGCTGATAAGGCGGTGACAATGAGATTTGCCGCCACATAAACAGCAAACATGTCAAAGCGTTGAACTTTGCGTAAAATCAACAGTCCACCAATAACGACGAGTGGCATCAAATAGAGATTGCCACCTGCCCACCACGTGGCTGGCTGGTCAAGTGTGATGGCCGATATGGCAACACCAACTGCCACAGGGTTGAACACATGCCTGCGGTAAGGCGCCAAAATGAATTTCGAAACAATTGTCGCTACAGACGCTAACCCCAATCCCAATATGCCGGCTGTTTCCGTTGCCAAAACTGGCGGCATGATCAGCGCTAAAATCAAGGAAGTGATGTAAACAGATTCGGAATTGGCGGGAATGCGCAGCAATGCGATAATGACGCGGTTCGTCAACCAGCAGGTTGCGGTGACGAGCACAGTTGAGAATGCAAGAGCCGCCGGGTCCACTGGCACCAGCGCGAAAAACCCTGCCAGAAAAGCCACGACCAAAAGGCCAAAACAATAGAACAGCACCAGCCGATACATGCTGATGTGGTTGAGAAAGCCGTCGACCGTGTTGATCATGATACGACAAAAGCTCCAAATCCGGTTGTTTGCGTGGCCAGCCCGGAGGAATCTATCATATAGGCTTCGAGGCCAAGGCGTTCTTCAATGAAGTAAATGCCATCAGCTCCCATGGCGAATGCGGCAGTAGCAAAGCGATCTGCTTCGAGGACATCGGGGCCAATCACAGTGAGGCTCACAATATCATCTATTACAGTACCGCGTTTCAGAGGATTGTAAATATGTTGTCCGCGCGCCGATGTGCCAGAGGTTGCGATGCCTTTGCCGCTGAGTGCCAGGATTTTAACGACCTCTTGCTGGTTAAACGGATTGCGAATGCCAATCCGCCACCGTTTTCCGTTTTCGCTCTTGCCTTCGGTTTGCGCATCACCGCCTGCGTCCACAAAGAAATTCTGGCACCCGGCTGCACGCAATTGCATGGCGGCATTGCGAATGGCCCAGCCTTTTACAATGCCTGAGGGATCGACCACTCCGTCGGGCCTAAGCACATCAAAGTGCCCGTCACTTTCGGCCTTCGTCAACTCCGCGATTGTGAGAACTTCCCGCATGGCAGGCGTCAACTGCGCAAAAGAAATTTTGCCGGCGTTGAAGGCTGAGATTTCACTATCGTCTTTGTAAGTGCTGAACTGGTGGTCCACAGCATCAAAATAGACAAACACTTCTTCAATGCGTTGCGCTGCATCGTTGCCACCTACGTCAACACAAATGGGCATGCCCATCATCAATCGTGTCTCACGCATAGTCGTTACTGCGCTGCTTGATTCAAAGCGTCACGCAAGGATTTGACATAGGCTTTGCTGGTAAGTGTGGCGCCTGAAATCAAATCAATACGACCATTCTGGGCATTGATTAATTCCTGCTGCAAATAGGGTAGGGCCTGCCGGTTAATCGAACGGCTGGTGCCGCTCTTGTTGGGAAACTTCAGTGCTTGGGCTTTGACAATTGCACCCCCTTGAACTGTCACTTGAACCTGAACTGGTCCATAGTAAGCGGAGTATGTTCCGCCAACGAAATTGCCATCATGCAATGTCATCGATCGTGCCAATTCCAGCCCGCTGGAAGTTGGAACTTGCGGAACAGGAACTGCTGCCTGAATTGGACTTTGCAAAAATGCGACAAAAGCCGCGCCGCTTAGGAGTAGGAACATCGAATGTTTGGAACAGTTCATGGTGACACCTTGCCGTTGAAATATGGTGAACAGCATAGTCATCGTGACTGACAATTGTCTGACAAAACGCTACATTACAGGACTTTAATCATTCACAATTTTGTCGCAAAGCTGGCGGGTTGTGAGCACAAACGGCAAGCTTGCAAGTTTTTCGCAACATTGAAGCTATTCTTATCGACGGCGGAAGAATGGACAGGAAAAAGCCGAAGACAACAGGCAGCAGCCTTTGGTGTTTCATGGTTTCAGTCTGGGTCTCTGTCAAAATGAGGGGCAGTTCCCAGTCCTGAAATTTCTGAGCCTTGTCTCGGTTTAGAGCAACGGGGGAGTGGGTTGATCAGGTTGATTTCTTTAAGCATCCCACTTCGTCATACCCGGAGCCCGGTTCATGACAGTGCACCTGATGGAATGGATGGCAGGCCTGCGGGTTAAAGGCTGTTTATGAAACAGCAGAACGCCGGCTGTGCAACAACGTCTTACAAAAATCCTGTCGACGTGAGCGCAGCTCAGCGCAATTTGCCGCCGCCAACGGTGGCATATTTAGCGCTGGGCAGCGCTCACACCTCCTGCGTTTCCACCATGTGTCCGTGTGAACTGGGGCAGGATCATGTTCTGGATGTTGTGGGGTCTCCACAAGAAATTCTAAAAAAGTGGAGCCGACAGCGGGTGGGACGCTGCCGGCTCCGAGAAGCCCGGCGGTTGGGGGATGGGGGACACCGGCCGAGCCTATTCTTTACCTCAAGGTTGCTGGGCCGAGGCCACGGTTGACGCAGCATCAGGTTTCTTCAGCAAGGCTACCCAGCGCTTTGGGTTTTCTGCTGATTGGCGCTTGAGGAATGTGTAATTCGTATCGTTCCACAACAGAATGTCGTTACGGCGATTGTCGAGAATATAGTCGCCGTCTTCCGTCGACACGGTGAGCACGGCGTGACCTTCGCTGTGCTCATCGAGGACGACAGTGATCTGTAAATTCTTGGCTTGCACGCCCAGTTTTTCGAGGGCACGTTTTTTCAGCAGTACGAAATCTTCGCAATCGCCAGCTGTGGTCGGGTAGGCCCAGACTTCGGCCTGGCCGTAGAGTTGCTGGTCGCTCACCGGGGTGATTTTGCCATTCACATAGGTGTTGACCTGATACAGCATGTTCCAGCTAGCTGGCGTCATGGCCATACGTTCAGATGAAATTTTTTCGCCCATGGAATAGGGGGCGCATTCGGTTTTGTTGATGGCACAGAAATTCACGTAGCCGATTGGCGGCAAGGTTTCGCCGTATTCAGATTCGTGAAGGCTCGTCTCAGCCCTTTGCGCGATAGCTGCTTGGCCTGTCGCCGAAGCGGGCAGGCTGTAAAGTGCGGTAGCAAGAACTGCCGCTCCCACTGCGGATCCGATCTTCATATTGACGCCCAATCTGTTTTTTTTGTTGGGTCAAGACTAGCAAACAGGGATTGCCGCAGGGTTCAGACAGGCATGGCAAATCGATGTAAATGCAGGTGACTTCATTAACTATGCGGGAGGGGTTGCGCTTGGCGGATTGGCCTGTTAATGCGACGCCGCTTGACACAATCGTGTTTGCGGCCGTGGCGGAATTGGTAGACGCACTACCTTGAGGTGGTAACGGCGAAAGTCGTGAAGGTTCGAGTCCTTTCGGCCGCACCAATCCTGATAAGTCAGGGATTGTGTTTCAAGTGACGATCCTCAGATGATTGAAAAACAACCCCCTTTTGGGGGCGGGGGGGCGCTATGACCGAGATTGATCACACCGAAGCCGTTCGCGATGAATGGGGTGATATCCTGCCGGATTTCGTGGCCTCCATGCACGAGGCCTTGGTCCGCGATGATCTGAAAACTGTTCGCGGCAAGGTCAAAGACCTGCACGCCGCTGACCTTGCCGACTTGATCGAATTTCTGGCGCAAGAAGATCGCGTCAGGTTGATTTCGGCACTTGGCAAATCGTTCGATGTTGAAGCATTGGCTGAACTTGATCCTGGCGTCCGCGATGATTTGATGGAAGCATTGCCTGCTGATGTCATCGCCTCGGCCATCAAGAAGCTCGATACCGATGACGCAGTTTATCTGATCGAGGAATTGGACCGGGAAGACCGGGCGGAAATTCTCTCGAAGATGTCAAAGCAGGACCGGGCCACTTTGGCGCGGGCTTTGGACTATGCTGATGGTACGGCTGGCCGTTTGATGCAGACGGAATTTGTCGCTGTAGACCGCGATTGGACAGTGCAAAAGGTCATCGATCATGTGCGGGTGGGGAAGGGGCTGCCTGACAATTTCGTTGAGCTTTATGTCGTCGATGGCGACAACCACTTGTCGGGCGCTGTTCCCTTGAGCCGCTTGCTGCGGGCTAATCGCGACAAGAAGATTTCTGCCATCATGGATGAGGAACAGACGGTGTTCCGCGTTACCGATGACGAGCATGACGTGGCTTATAAATTTGAACAGTACAATCTGGTTTCGGCAGCCGTCACTGATGAAAGTGGCAAGTTGGTGGGCATGTTGATGGTGGATGACATTCTCGACGTCATTCAGGAATCAGCGTCTGAAGATATTTTGCACTTGGGCGGTGTGGGTGCCGAGGACAGCATCGTCGATGGCGTTTGGGAAACCACGCGTTCCAGGTTTTTGTGGCTGTTTGTAAATTTGTTGACGGCAATTGCGGCATCCTGGGTGATCTCGTGGTTTGATGCGACGATTGAGCAAATGGTGGCGCTGGCGATTCTGATGCCGATTGTGGCGTCCATGGGCGGCAATGCCGGAACCCAAACGATGACCGTGGCCGTACGGGCTTTGGCAACGCGTCAATTGGGGCCGGTCAATGCCATCAAGGTGACCCTGCGCGAATGTACAGTTGGATTGCTCAACGGGCTGGTTTTCGCCGTGATCATGGGCCTGTTTGCATGGGTGTGGTTTGGGTCGGAAGGTTTGGGCGGCGTCATTGCGGCGGCGATGGTGATAAATCTGGTTGCGGCAGCAATTGCGGGGATTATGGTGCCTTTGACGTTGGATCACTTCGAAATTGATCCGGCGATCGCATCTGGCGCTTTTGTGACGACGGTGACGGACGTGGTCGGGTTCTTTGCATTTTTGGGACTGGCTGCGGTTTGGTTGATGTGACAGCAGGTTTTGACAGGCGGGTAAGCATCGCTTGCCATTGCTGCCGATAGTCGCTAGAAGCCCGCCTAATCCCAACCCTTTCGCAGGAGTACTCGCTTCATGGCGCGCGTCACCATCGAAGACTGCATTGACAAATTGCCGAACCGCTTTGAGCTGGTTCTTCTTGCGGCACACCGTGCCCGTCTGGTTTCGCAAGGTGCACCGCTGACGGTGGACCGTGATCGCGACAAGGACCCTGTGGTGTCGCTCCGCGAAATTGCGGCTGAAACCATCAACAAGGATGATCTCCGTGAAGAGTTTATTCATGCCATGCAGAAGCATGTTGAAGTGGATGAGCCCGAAGAGACGGAAATGCCATTGATTGGTCAATCCAGCGACTCTGGTTCAGCTTTGGCTGAGGATCAGGTGTTCGAACAAATGTCCGAAGAAGAGCTGCTGCGTGGCCTCGAGGGCATGCCGCCGGCCGAAAGCCCAGGCAGCCAGCGTAACGGTTATTAATCGCTACGCATTGACGCTATTCAACGCCGGGGCTGGTCCCCGGCATTTTTTTGCGTAAGCTAACGTTATGATGCGCCAATATGAACTGGTCGAGCGGGTAACGAAATATGACCCCGACGCGGATGAGGACCTTCTCAACCGCGCCTATGTCTATGCCATGAAGGCGCATGGCAACCAAAAGCGCGCTTCGGGTGAGGCATACTTTAACCATCCTCTCGAAGTTGCTGCCATTTTGGCCGATATGAAGCTGGACAGTGCCACTATCGCGGCGGCGCTGCTGCATGACACGGTGGAAGACACCGAAGCCACGCATCAGGAACTTATCGACAAGTTCGGGCCTGAGATTGCGTCATTGGTGGATGGTCTGACCAAGATCAAGCAATTGGACTTGGTCACGAAGGAGGCCACGCAGGCCGAGAACTTGCGAAAACTGCTCATCGCCATGTCAAAGGACGTGCGGGTGTTGCTGGTGAAGTTGGCGGACCGGCTTCACAACATGCGTACGCTGCACTTCGTAAAACCCGAGAAGCGTGCGCGAATCGCTGAAGAAACCATGGACATTTATGCGCCGCTTGCAGGCCGCATGGGCATGCAGTTGGTGCGTGACGAGATGGAGGATATTGCGTTTCGCATTCTGAACCCCGATGCCAACACCATCATTCAAAACCGGTTGGAACGCTTACATGATGAGAGCGGTAACATGTTGCAGGAGATTGAAGAGTCTTTGCGCAAACTGTTTTCATCACGCGGGCTTTCGGCCGAAGTCTCAGGCCGGGAAAAGCGGCCCTATTCGATCTGGCGGAAGATGGAGCGGAAACAGCTGTCGCTGGATCAACTTTCTGATATTTTTGGTTTCCGTGTCATCGTGTCGACCTTGGATGATTGTTACCGCGCTATTGGCCTTGTTCACCGCACGTGGAGGGCAGTGCCGGGGCGGTTCAAGGACTACATTTCGAACCCGAAGCAAAATGACTATCGTTCGCTGCATACCACTGTGATTGGGCCGCATCACATGCGGGTTGAAATGCAAATCCGCACACGCATCATGCACGAGATTGCAGAACGCGGAGTTGCCGCCCATTCGCTCTACAAGGAAGCGCCGGACGCGAAGCTGGCAGAGCAGGGTATTACCGAAGCGGCGGCTGAATCGAATGCGTATCGTTGGCTGCGGCATTTGATGGAAGTTCTACAGGACGGTGACAGTCCGAAAGAGTTTCTCGAACATACGCGCCTGGAACTGTTCCACGATCAGGTGTTCTGTTTCTCACCCAAAGGACAACTCATCGCCTTGCCGCGTGGTGCAACACCGATTGATTTTGCATATGCTGTGCATACCTCAGTAGGTGACAGTTGCGTTGGTTGCAAAATCAATGGTCGACATGCCACTTTGGTGACTGAACTGAAAAACGGCGATGAAGTAAATATTATCCGGTCTGACGCGCAAGTGCCGCCGCCCGCTTGGGAAGCCATTGCAATTACGGGCAAGGCAAAAGCCGCCATTCGACGCGCCACGCGTGCTGCACAGCGGAAGCAGTTTGCGGGGCTAGGTCAGGAAATGGTTGAGAAGCTTTTGCTGCGCCACAAAGTGGAGTTCACTGAAAAGCTGATGGCGAAGGCTGCGCCGCGCTTGGGTCAAAAAAATGCAGATGATATTCTGGCGGCTGTCGGCAAGGGTGAGTTGTCAGCGGTTGATGTACTGAAAGCCATGGGTGTTGCCGT
>CAXTLE010000011.1:0-3257 GCA_964244855.1 uncultured Aestuariivirga sp.
TGGCTTTTCGGGGTGGCACTTCTTGTGGGTGTTGCATTAAGTATTGCAGCATTTGCGTTGGGGTCCGGCACCACAACGGTGACCATGCTGTCTATGGCGCTGATTGCTTTGGCGCTGGCGCAGGCCGTGGGGCTGGTGCGCAATCATTTTCAGAGCAGCGATATCAGCAGGTCAGTTGATAATCAGGCAGAGATCACAAATTCGATGATCAACCTGTCCAACGAAAACCGTCGCATTGCTGCTGAAAGCCAGACCCTTGCACATAATGTGGAACAGTTTCGCATGGATGCCGCCACGTTGAACGGACAACTGGCCGAAGGACTCTCGGCCTTGCGGCAGGGACATGAAAGTGTCGCTGAAGATTTGAAAAGCATCATGGTCGCGCAACGTGATATTCAAGAGAACCTGATAGAGGCTTCACATGCCCGTGTGAACCAGACAGCACTGAAAGATGCAATGGCTCGCGAACAACAGTGGATGGCACAGCTGACCGACGTGGAAGCAGAACCTCAGTTTGCAGAGCCCGAAACTGTCTACGAAGAACCGGCCCAGGCAAGTTTCGAGCACTCGGATTTGGGTGAAGCGTTGAATTTGGCACTCGAACCGATTGTTGATCTTTATACCTCTAACACTGCGCATTACCGTATGGTTCTCGGCATGATCAATGATCAGGGCCATGAAGTGGCGCACGACGTCTTCGTGCATCACGCTGAACGCATGGGTTTGCGCGATCAACTTGATCAGCACGTGATTGAACAGACACTGGCCCTGCTCGGGCAGTTGCGACTGCGTGACCCGGCACTTTGCATATTTGTGCCAATCGGTGCGGTAACATTGTCCAACGCCAAAGCAGTACAGAATATCCTGACACATATTCGCGACTTGCCCGTTGTGGCGCAAGGCATTGTGCTGGATGTTGGGCACTCGGTTTTGGCCAGCTTGTCGGACGCAAGTCTTGAAGGGCTTGCCACATTGGCGCGTGCCGGCGTGGCCTTGAGCCTGTCGCAAGCGTCGATTTCCGGTGTGGATCTTGGATCGCTGAACCGTTTGAATGTGCGCTATGTCAGCCTTGCTGCATCATCAGTTGGTGTGGGTGGTGTTGTCTCGCCGGGGCTTCCGGGCTTTGTGCAGTCGGCGCGGGCACTCCGAATACAGATCATCATTTCGCAAGTGGGCGATCCGCGCCATGTCAACGGGTTGTCGCGCATTGCGCGTTATGCTTCGGGTGCGGCATTTGCAGTGCCGCGCAAGTTGAAGCGTACAGCACCGGAGCAAGCTGCCTATACAGCGGCAGCCTGATCAACGTGATGCGTGAACTGTCCCGACGTTACCCTGTCTGGTTTGTTGATATCTGGGGCGTTGTGCACAATGGCGAACAGCCCTTTGCTGATACCGTCAATGTGTTGGCGCGGCACCGAAAAGAAGGCGGCACCGTTGTGTTGGTTTCGAATTCGCCGCGCAGTGAAAATGGTGTCACCGAACAATTGAACGAAATCGGCGTGCGCAGGGATGCCTATGACTGTGCGGTCACCTCAGGTGATGTTACGCAAAACCTGATGCGGGCAGAGCCCACCGGTAAATTGTTTCACCTTGGACCGAGCCGTGATCTTTCGTTGTTTGACGGAATGCCGGTGAAGCGTGTGAGCAAGGAGGAAGCAGGTGCCATCATCTGCACCGGGCTTTATCATGATGACCGCGAAACCCCGGATGATTATGTTGAACTTCTGTCAGAACTTTATGCCCGCAAGTTGCCAATGATCTGTGCCAACCCGGACAAGCTGGCGCGTAAAGGTGACCGATTGATGTATTGCGCGGGTGCCTTGGCCGAAGCCTATCAAAAGCTCGGTGGCGAAGTGTCAATGGCCGGCAAGCCTTATGCGCCGATCTATGATATGGCTCTGCGCAAGGCTTTCCGGTTGCGCGACATTTCAATTGAGCGTGATGATGTGATGGCCATCGGCGATGGTCCGGAGACGGATATTCTGGGGGCAGCCAATCAGTGTTTTCCTGTGGTTTATGTAGGCGGTGGTGTGCGCGATCATGCTGAGGACATTGATCAGGAACTGGCCCATATCCGATCACTCGTTCCGAATGCGAATGTGTTGATGGCCGTCAAGCAGTTGAGCTGGACTTAAAACCCTACCCTGTCTCCACCCTTCAAGGCCAAAATCTCCCGCGCTTCCGTTGGCGTTGCAATTTCCAGTCCGAGTTCTTCAATGATACGTCTGATCTTGCTCACCTGTTCGGCGTTGGACGTCGCAAGCTTGCCCTTGCCGATGTAAAGCGAATCTTCAAGGCCTACGCGCACGTTACCCCCCATCAATGCAGCTTGGGTGCAGAAGGCCATCTGGTTCTTCCCTGCCGCGAGAACGGACCAGCGATAATCCTTGCCGAACAGTTTATCGGCGGTTTCCTTCATGAACATCATATTTCGCATATCGGCACCGATGCCGCCGAGAATGCCGAAAATCATCTGCACGAAAAACGGTGGCTTGATGGCGCCCTTGTCGACAAAGTGAGCAAGATTATAGAGGTGGCCCACGTCGTAGCATTCGTGTTCGAACCGTGTGCCGTGCTGTTCGCCGAGGTCTTTCAGAATGCGGGCAATATCCTTGAAGGTGTTGCGGAAGATGAAGTCGTCGGTGCCGCGCAAATAGGGTTCTTCCCACGGGTGTTTCCAATCCGTGTAGCGGTCGGCAAGGCCATGAATGCCGAAATTCATGGAACCCATATTGAGCGAGCACATTTCAGGTTTAGCAGCAAGCGGTGCAGCGAGGCGTTGGTCCACTGTCATGTTCAAACCACCACCCGTGGTGATGTTGATGACCGCGTCGCAGTTTTGTTTGATACGCGGCAGGAATTGCATGAACACTGCAGGGTCTGGGGTTGGCCTGCCATCTTTCGGATCGCGGGCATGCAGGTGTATGATTGATGCACCCGCTTTGGCGGCGGCGATAGAGTGTTCGGCAATCTCGTCGGGCGTGATGGGCAGGTGCGGTGACATCGTTGGCGTATGAATGCCACCGGTAATGGCTACGGAGATGATGACTTTATTGGCCATGTTCGGTCCTTGCTTCGAAGTGGCGCGTGCTGTGACGCGATCAGGCACGCAGTCCCATGACGCGCCGGATGATGATGGGCGCTGCGATGGAAATTATCAACAGCAAGCCCATTAACACGCTGATGACGATGCCTGGAATGTTGATAAGTGATAGCGCGAGAGTGGCAAGGCCCAGCACGAAAACAGCCAGCACCAC
>CAXTLE010000011.1:3357-26510 GCA_964244855.1 uncultured Aestuariivirga sp.
TGATAAGTGATAGCGCGAGAGTGGCAAGGCCCAGCACGAAAACAGCCAGCACCACGCCGCCGATGGAGCCGATGCCACCCGAAATCGATACGCCACCGAGAATGACCATAGTAATGATATCGAGTTCCCAGCCCAGTGCGATGTTGGAGCGCGTGGAGCCAATGCGTGACGTGAGCAACACCGCCGCGAGGCCGGCCATCAAGCCGGTCAAGCTAAAGAGTGCGAGCTTGATGCGGCTCACAGGAATGCCCGAAAATTGCGCTGCGGTAGGATTGTTGCCAATAGCGAACAATCGTCGGCCGATTGCCGTGCGATGCAACACTACAGCGAAGAGTGCTGCCAGAACGAGAAACAGGCCAAATGAGTAAGCAACGGGTGGCCACTTGATGAGGTAGCCCTGCCCCACGGTCGAAAAACCCGGCGGATAAGTGGTGATAGCCTGGTCGCCCATCACAACCTGTGCCAGCCCGCGAAACAGCGACATGGTGCCGATGGTGACGACGATCGACGGCAAGCCGATTTTTGTGACCAGAATGCCATTGAATACGCCACACAGAAGTCCAACAGCGATGCCGACCACTGCCAAGGCCCACGGTCCATAGCCAAGCCCCGCACAAAGCCCCATGGCCAGTGACGCCAGTGCGATGATGGCGGCGACTGACAAGTCAATCTCGCGTGTCAAAATCAACAGGGCCATGGGCAGCGCGATGATGGCCTTTTCGGAGAAGTTGAAGGTGGCGTCTGACAGCGTCCAGACATCGAGGAAGTATGGCGATATTATTGTCCCCATGATCATGACGCCGAGCAGCAGCAGAGCAAGGATAAATTCCCAGCGCAAAAATACGTCGGACCAGCGGAACGGAGCCTTGTCTGCTATGTCGTTACGTGGTGCTGAGGCGGTCATGATTTTCCTCCAGCGGCGGCGCGACGTGCTTCGGGCAATATCAATTTTCCGGCTTTGCGTTCGTTGCGGGCATTGACGATTACCGCTGCCAAAATGACAGCGCCGGATATAGCCATTTGCCAGAACGGCGTCACTTGCATCACGGGCAAGGCGTTGACGATGACACCGAAGAACATGGCACCCAGCAAAGTGCCGGCGACCGACCCCACACCGCCCGCAATGGACACGCCGCCGATGACACAGGCTGCGATGACCGTGAGTTCAAAACCCGACGCAATTTCGGAGTAGGCTACGCCATAACGCGCCACCCAGAGATAGCCGCACAATCCGGCAATCGCACCTGATACGACGTAGACCAACAATTGCTGACGCTTGATATCAACGCCACAATAGCGGGCCGCCACCGGATTGCCGCCGACTGCATAAAGCCCACGCCCGGTTCGGGTTTTGCCGAGGAAGACCCAAATGGCGATGGCTACAACTACCATGATCCAAAAAGTTGCGGTGACACCCAACACTGGCGTCTTCGGGAAATTCTGAAACACATCGCCCATTTCGCTGGCATTTACCTGGTCGCCGCCGCCATAGACGACGATCAGGCCGCGATACACAGCCAGCGTGCCAAGCGTCACTGCGATGGGAGGAATTCCGAGGCTGGAAATCAGAACGCCATTGAATAGACCCAGCAGTGTGCCGCAGGCAATCGCCAGTGCGATATAGGAGATGACAGGCAGCTCAGGATAATTCTGCGCGAGTGAGGCTGATATCATGCCGCTCAAGGCGAGATTTGCGGCTACCGACAAGTCTATGCCGCGTGTCAGGATCACCATCATCTGCGCCATGGCCATCATGAACAGAATGGATGTGTCATCCAGCACATAGGCGATGTTGTCAGGCGTTACGAAAGCTGGCGCATAGAGGCCGATGCCAAGCACCATCAGCCCGATGATGAGGCCCAATGCGAGTTCGCGATTTTTCAGCAGCAGGTTCATGCAGCGTCCCGTGTTCCCGTTGCTGCGGACATGATGGCTTCCGCCGACCATGAGCCGCGATTGAAGGTGCTGGCAATGCGGCCCTCCTTCATCACCATCACGCGGTCTGCGAGGCCCATGATCTCCGGCAGTTCTGAACTGACGAGAATGACGGCAAGGCCCTGCTCTGCCAGTTCGCCAATAAATTCGTGCACGGCGGCTTTGGATCCAACATCGATGCCTTTGGTCGGTTCATCAAGAATGATGACCTTTGGCTGCACAGCAAGCCACTTTGCGATGACAACTTTTTGCTGATTGCCGCCTGAGAGATCACCCAAGCGCTGTTCCCAATTTGCAGCGCGCACATCCAGCCGTTGACCAAGGCTGCGCGTGGATTTCAGTTCGGAATCGCGGTTGAGAAACAGCCCGCGCACATGTTGGGCGATGGAGACAAGTGTGACGTTTTCACGGATGCCAAGCGTCAAAATCACGCCCTGATGCTGGCGGTCTTCAGGCACGTAGGAAATGCCAGCAGCGATGGCTTTTTCGGGTGAGGTGAGGCTGACTGTTTGCCCGTTCAGTGATACGGTTCCCTTGGTGGGCGCTGTGAGGCCGAAGAGGCACTGCATGGTTTCGGAACGGCCAGCGCCTACAAGTCCGTAGAAACCAAGAATTTCACCTTTGCGCAAATCGAATGTGATGTCTGCAAATTCTGTGGCGTTGCTGAGGTCTTTCACAGTGAGCACAGTATCGCCAATGGCAATGTCGCGCTTCGGGAACACCTGATCAATGGGACGGCCCACCATCATGCTGACAAGCTTGGCTTCTGTCACTCCGCTGATGAGACCTTCGCCGACCTTCTCACCATCGCGCAGGCAAACATAGCTGTCAGCCACTCGAAAGATTTCATCAAACTTGGGAGATAAACAGGATAGCGCGACCTTCGGCTTTCAACTGGGCGATGATGCGGAACAGGTCATCAATCTCATTGCGTGATAGTGCGGCTGTTGGTTCATCCATGATGATCAAGGATGCGTCATGGCTCAAGGCGCGTGTGATTTCGACAAGGTGTTTCTGTGCGACCGACAGTTCTTTCAGTTTGGTGTCGGGACTGAAACTGGCGTCCACACGTTTGAGCAATGCTGCGGCCTTCATGTTCATCAAGGCCCAGTCGACAAGCTTTGAACTTTTGACGGGCATGTGGCCCATAAAAATGTTTTCCGCTACCGTAAGCTCGTCGAACATGACGGTTTCCTGGTGAATGGCGGCGATGCCTGCTGACCACGCATCACGTGGTGATGCAAATGTTTGCACAACATCGCGAACGCGCATTTCACCGGTGTCGGGCGTGTAAATGCCTGTGAGAATTTTGACGATGGTGGATTTACCGGCACCATTCTCGCCAATCAAAGCCGTGACTTCGCCCGCCTTGAGGGCAAAGGAAATGTCATTCAGAGCGCGGACGCCCGGAAATGCTTTCGAGACACCGACAAGACTGAGTACGTGATTGTTCATGACGCTGGGGAAGCGGGGCGGGATGTTTGTTTTCCCGCCCCTGTTGATCAGAAGATTTTCGCGAATTCTTCAACATTCGACTTGTCGAACACGAAGGGGTCTCCCATGGCAGCTTCGCCATTGTCACCAATCAAGGTTTCACCCATACGGCCCATTTTCACGGTCTTGCCTGGACCAGCATCAGCACCACCCAGGATGTTGATCATGATCTGGGTTGCCGAGTAGCCATAGTCCACCGGATTCCAGATGGCGAAAGTATCGCACGCACCTTTCAGCACGGCGTCCTTCATTTCGGATGGAAGCCCCAGGCCCGTGATGAACACCTTGCCGATCAACCCGCCATCAATGATGGCTTTTGCACCGGAGCGAATGCCGATGGTGGTTGGCGAAATCACGCCGCGCAGATTTGGATAGGCTTTCGCCAGACCCTGCATTTCGCGATAGCTCTTGTCGTCCTGGTCATCACCATAAACCGTGGCAACCAATGGCATGTCTTTGTATTCCGGCTTCTTCCATTCTTCCTTCATGGCTTCAATCCATGAATTCTGATTGGTCATGGTGGAGGCTGCCGAGAGAATGGCGACTTCACCCTTGTTACCCAGAGTCTTTGCGATCATCTGCACTTGCTTTGCACCAATCAATGGTGTGGACGAAGCATTGAGGTGCATGATGCGGCCTTCGGGGGCGATGGCCGAGTCAAAGCTGATCACCTTGATACCACGTTCCATGGCCTTCTTGCCGACGGGCACCAGAGCGCTGGCGTCGTTCGAGGATACGATGATGCCATCTACCTTTTGCGCAATCAGCGCATCGATCACGGCAATCTGCTCTTCGGCGGTGGCTTTGGTGGAGGCGGTGTAAATGATTTCAAATCCGCCAACTTCCTTTGCAGCTTCCATGGCACCTTTCGAGCACGCGTCAAAATAGCTGTTGCCAAGGTTCTTTACCACCATGGCAATACGTTTGCCTTCGGCATGGGCAATGCCTGCGAACAGGCCCGTTCCGGTTGCAGCGAGTGCGCCTGCTGACATGAGTTTAAGCGCCTGACGGCGATTGGTCTTATACATGTAGTCCTCCCATTATTGACAAAATGAAGCCCCTTATGGCGCTCCGGCTCACACGGTTTTGGCGCTTGCACATCATGCCGCCACCGAAACCGAATTTGGTTCAACATCCAGCACGATCACTTCCACACCGGCGGCCCGCACCGTATTCAGCGCAGCGGCAGGTGCACCAGAATCTGTGATCAATGTAGAGACACGCGACAATGGACATACGGCCATGCTGCCGCGTTGTTCGAACTTTGAAGAATCTGCGATGACGATGAGTTTCTCTGCCCGCGTCAACAATTTGGCTTCGGCCCGCGCAATCAATGGATCGCCTTCAATGATGCCCATTTGTGTGATGGCATAACAGCTCATGAACATGCGAGACGCCGTGAAGTGCTGTATGGCGTCTTCGTCGAAAGGCGAGAGAATGATGCCCTGCTCACGATAGACTTCGCCGCCCGGCAACACGATGCGATTGTCGCTGGTGGAGATCAGTTCCAGCGAAATGGGAACCGAGTTGGTGAGAATTTGCATCCGGCGGTGGCGCAAAAACCCTGCCATGAAAGACGTTGTCGACCCGGCGTTGATGATGATCGAGTCACCATCGCTGCACATGTCTGCGGCGGCTTTCGCAACGGCGCGTTTGCGTTCGGCATTCAGCGTTTGGCTGACACCGAAGGAACGTGTGGCGAGGTGGGATTGTTGTGCGGCTTCGATGGCTTCGGCCCCACCGTGCACGCGTTTGAGCTGACCCATCTCTTCCAACTTCACCAGATCACGTCGCAATGTGGCTGATGATGCGTGCAATTCATCCATAAGTGTGATGACGCGAACCACCCGGCGCTCACGCACCAGGGTCAAAATTCTCTGCCATCTCTCTCTTTCATGCATGCTCAAAACTACTCACGTTCGCTCACGACGGTCAAGGATGAATCCTTATGTTGCGGTGCGAAACGTCATTGCACTGCAAAACAACCATAATCAGTCGAAATATGTTTGACCATGATCGAACGTGAGCATATGTTTTGCCGCCATGACAAACCTCCTGCTTAAATCCCTGTGGGATGACGCCCACGCCACAACCCTCGATGAACCGGGTCTTCTGCTCTACCGTTCCAATTTGCTCGGTGCTGATTTGCGCATCACGAATTTTGGTGGCGGTAATACGTCGGCGAAGGTTTCGCACAAGGATCCGCTCACGGGCGCCGATGTGAAAGTGTTGTGGGTCAAAGGCTCTGGCGGTGACATTGGCTCGATGAAGCTGGATGGTTTTGCCACGCTTTATATGGACAAGCTGGAGAGCTTGAAGGGTCTGTATAAAAGCATCGAACAGGAAGATGCGATGGTGCATGCGCTCAATCACTGTACCTTTAATTTGAACCCGCGTGCGCCCTCAATTGACACGTGTTTGCATGGCTATGTGCCCTACGCGCATGTTGATCATGTGCATTCGGATGCAGTGATTGCGATTGCAGCGGCTGAGGATTCAAAGGCGCTGACCAAACAAGTATTTGGCGATGAGATGGGTTATCTGCCGTGGCAAAGGCCCGGCATTGATCTTGGCATCAAGCTCGGAAATATGGCCGCAGCAAATCCGAAACTTGTGGGTGTGGTGCTGGGCAGTCATGGGCTGTTTACATGGGGACACACGGCGAAGGATTGCTACGACACGACACTGCGGATCATCAACACTGCTGCGGCTTGGTTGGATGACAACTGCAAGACGCCCGCTTTTGGTGGCGAGAAAGTTACGCCGCTGTCATCGGCTGAGCGCAATGCAACTGCCATCCGGCTGATGCCGGACATTCGCGGGCGGATTTCGAAAGAGGAATATAAAGTTGGGCATTTCACCGATGCGCCGGAGGTTCTGGAGTTTGTGAATTCGAAGGCGTTGGATTCATTGGCACCGCTGGGCACATCGTGTCCTGATCATTTCCTGCGCACCAAAATCCGCCCGTTGATTGTGCCGCACGACGCTGATGGCCCCAAGCTGGATGCTTTGCTGGAGGACTATCGTACGGGATATGCGGATTATTACAATCGCTGCAAGCACGCGAACTCCCCCGCCATGCGCGATGCCAATGCGGTGATCTATCTGGTGCCGCAGGTTGGCTTGTTGTCATTTGCGAAAGACCGGGCAACAGCGCGGGTTGCAGCGGAGTTCTATATCAACGCCATCAACGTCATGCGCGGAGCTTCTGGCGTTTCGAAATATAAGGGTCTGCCCGAACAGGAAGCATTCAACATCGAGTACTGGTTGCTGGAAGAAGCAAAACTTTCGCGCATGCCAAAGCCAAAACCACTGCAAGGCCGGGTAGCCCTTGTCACGGGTGGTGCGTCGGGTATTGGTTTGGCCATTGCTGACAAGCTGGCGTCACAAGGTGCATGTGTGACGATTGCCGATATCAATGAGGCAGGCATGGCTGAAGTGGTGGCGGATTTTGGCAAGCGCTATGGCAAAGATAACGTGCACCACGTCAACATGGATGTGACGTCGGAAGCTGCCGTGATTGCCGGATTTGAAAGCACCGCGGCGCGCTTCGGCGGGCTTGATATTGTTGTGAACAATGCGGGCATTGCCATTCCATCGCCAGCTGATGAGACAACACTCGATGTGTGGAACAAGCAGATGGCCATTCTGGGCACGGGCTATTTCCTTGTCGGGCGTGAAGGTTTCAAACTGTTGAAAAAGCAGAATTGCGCTGGCTCGATGATCTACATCGCTTCCAAGAACGGCATGGTGGCATCACCCGGAACATCCGCCTACGGCGCAATGAAAGCAGCGGAAATTCATTTGGCCCGCGTGCTGGCGGCAGAAGGTGCAGCCTTTGGTATTCGTGTGAACACGGTGAACCCCGATGCTGTGTTGCGCGGTTCGAAAATCATGTCAGAGGGTTTCCGCCAAAGCCGTGCGGCAAGTTTGAAAATCAAGCCAGAAGAACTGGAAGACCATTATCGCAAGCGGTCTCTGCTGCAACGCAGTGTGTATCCCGAAGATATTGCTGAGGCTGTATATTGGTTTGCAAGTGATGCGTCGAACAAGTCCACAGGCAACATCATCAATGTGGATGCGGGGCATTTGGCTTCGTTTACACGGTAAGACATCATGACCTTCTCCATTTCCCCGGATTTTATCGCAACACATAACGCCAAAGCCCAGGCCGCGCATGACGAGGATTTCGCGCACCTCGCCCGTCAATTGGAGCGGCGCGGCATTGCAATCGAAGACCTTGTTACGCGCGTGATGGATTATTCAGTCGCTGTGCCCACATGGGGTGTCGGCACGGGTGGAACACGCTTTGCCCGTTTTCCGGGTCCGGGAGAGCCTCGCAATATTCACGACAAGCTTGAAGATTGCGGTGTCATCAACCAGTTGACGCGGCACACGCCGAATGTGTCGCCGCATTTTCCGTGGGACAAGGTATCGGATTATCGTGCGCTGAAGCAGGAAGCGTCGCAATACGCGTTGGGTTTTGATGCGGTGAATTCCAACACGTTTCAGGACCAGTCAAAGCAAAAACTGTCTTACAAATTTGGCTCATTGACGCATGCAGACAAAGCCACACGGATGCAGGCGGTGGAGCATAACATCGAATGTATCGAAATTGGCGCGCAGCTGGGGTCAAATGCACTGACAGTTTGGATTGCCGACGGGTCGAACTTTGCCGGGCAATCCAATCTCACGCGCGTGTTCGACAATTATCTCGACTCCCTGCGCACGATTTACGACGCATTGCCGAAGAACTGGCTCGTCTTCCTCGAACACAAAATGTATGAGCCCGCGTTTTATTCCACAGTGATTTCTGACTGGGGTTCAAGTTTCATGGCGGCTATGGAATTGGGTGAGAAGGCCAAGTGTCTTGTTGACCTCGGCCACCATGCGCCCAATACCAATATCGAGCAGATTGTAGCGCGGCTGGTGCACGCGAAGAAGCTGGCGGGCTTTCATTTCAATGATTCGAAATATGGCGATGATGATCTGGACTCAGGTTCGGTTGATCCGTTCCGGCTGTTTCTGGTGTTCAATGAATTGGTGGATGCCGAACACCGGAATGCGCCGGGATTCAATCCGGCTTACATGATCGACCAAAGCCACAACGTGACGGACCCGATTGAGAGCCTTATGGGCTCCGCCATGGAAATCACACGGGCTTTTGCAAAGGCATTGTTAGTTGATCGTCGGCAAATCGGCGAATTGCAGGATGCCAGCGACGTCATGGCAGCGCATCGCCTTCTGAAGTCTGCCTACAATACCGATGTTACACCGCTGCTCTGCGAAGTGCGCAAACGCAAAGGCGGCGCTTTGCACCCTTGGGCCTGTTATCGCGCATCAGGCTATCGCGCCGCAAAAACCAGCGAAAGGCCCACCGTTGCGGGCTCTTCATCAGGTATCGTCTAAAGCCTGTAACCTCAACAACGCAATTTTCTCGACTTGACTGCAAGCCGTAGCGAATTCGGTTGCACGATCATGCGTGATCCGCTTCTCAAATGCCGCCAATATTTGGTTTTTGTGCAAACCTCTTACTGCGATGATAAATGGAAAGCCGAATTTATCGGTATAAGCACTATTCAAGATCTGGAACTGCCCGCGCTCCACATCAGTCAAAGCATCAAGTCCAGCGGAGGCCTGCTCAAGCGTGGACTCGTGAGTTAGGCGTTTTGCGGCAGCAAGTTTTCCGGCAAGATCGGGATGGGCTTTCAACACCTGCAAACGCTCAGCTTCCGACGCACTGCGAAAAATACGGGCGAGAGCATTGTGCAAGCCGATGGCGCTGTCGTGCGCCACACCCAACTCCAGGTTAAAAGCCCGCTCAGCAATCCACGGCGAATGTTCAAAAATGCCACCAAAGGCTTTCACGAATTCATCTTTGGACATTTGCGAAGGTCGAAGCTTTGGAGGCTCAAAAGGATGCGTCTTCTTCCAGTGTTCTGCAATATCTATACGGCGCGCCAGCCAGACCTTTTCGTGCGACTTCACATAATCGATGAAGCGTTGCAGCGATGCGGCGCGACCCGGCCTTCCCACCAACCGGCAATGCAGGCCAATATTCAGCATCGCGGGGCGACCTGATTTTCCTTCGGCATAAAGCACGTCGAACGCGTCTTTCAAATAAGTGTAAAACTGGTCACCGGAATTGAAACCTTGGATCGCGGCAAAGCGCATATCATTGGTATCAAGGGTATAGGGGATGACGAGTTGAGGCTTCCCGTCGACTGCGATCCAATAAGGCAAGTCATCGGCGTAGGTGTCAGAGATGTAATCAAAGCCACCATCAATTGCGGAGAGTTTCACAGTATTCATCGAAGCGCGGCCCAGATAGAATCCGCGCGGCCTTTCACCGGTCACTTCCGTATGAAGCCGGATCGCCTCAAGCATATGTGCGCGTTCTTCGTCTTCGCTGAAATCCTTGTACTCGATCCACTTCAGACCATGTGACGCGATTTCCCAGTTGGCATCTTTCATCGCCTGCACCTGCTCCGGCGAACGGGCCAGAGCTGTTGCTACACCATAAACCGTAGCGGGAACCCCGCTTTGCGTGAACATGCGGTGAAGACGCCAGAAGCCTGCGCGCGACCCATATTCGTAGATCGATTCCATGTTCCAGTGGCGTTTGCCCGGCCAGTTCTGCGCGCCGACAATTTCCGAGAGAAAGGCTTCCGACTGTGCATCTCCGTGCAGCAGGCAATTCTCGCCACCCTCTTCGTAATTGATGACAAACTGCACCGCCACATGGGCTCCATCCGGCCATTTCGCATCGGGCGGATTGGCCCCATAGCCGCGCATGTCCCTTTCATATCGTCCGTCTGGTCGCATGTTATTCCTCGCCTTTTCGGTGTAGCATAGTTGCTGAGGCATATTTGCCAAGAGCAAGATAGGAATTTGAAATGGCGCTGTGGACGATCCTGTGGGACTGGCTGTCGTTCGGTATTCGCTGGCTGCACGTGATCACCGCCATCGCCTGGATTGGGTCGTCATTTTATTTTGTGGCGCTGGATCTTGGATTGCGCAAGTCCGCCGATCTGCCAGTGGGTGCGCACGGCGAGGAGTGGCAGGTACATGGCGGAGGGTTTTACCACGTGCGCAAATATCTGGTGGCACCCGCTGAGATGCCAGAACATCTGACGTGGTTCAAATGGGAATCCTACGCCACCTGGCTCTCCGGCTTCGCGCTGCTTTGTGTTATGTATTATGGCGGTGCGCATTTGTATTTGATAGATACGCATGTGCTGGATATTTCAGCCGCGGGAGCGATTTTATTGTCGCTTGCTTCGATTGCGGTGGGCTGGATCATTTACGACCTGTTATGCAAATCCCCCATCGGGCAAAACCAAAATCTGCTGATGGTGGTACTTTATGTGGTGCTGATCATCATGGCCTGGGGTTACACCCATCTGTTTTCCGGCCGTGCGGCCTATTTGCATCTGGGTGCCTTCACCGCAACTATTATGTCGGCAAATGTATTTTTTATTATTATTCCAAATCAGAAAAAAGTTGTAGCTGCACTGGTCGCAGGTTTGAAACCAGATCCTGCTTTGGGGGCGCAGGCCAAGCAGCGGTCGTTGCATAATAATTATCTTACATTGCCTGTTGTGTTTCTGATGCTGTCCAACCATTCGCCGCTGGCTTTTGGAACACGGTACAACTGGCTGATTGCAGCTCTGGTGTTTTTGATGGGTGTGAGCATCCGGCATTTCTTCAATTCGCAACATGCCCGCAAAGGCGAACCTTGGTGGACATGGGCTGTGACGGCAACACTATTTGCCGTCATCATCTGGCTGTCAACAAATCCGAAAATATTGGAGGCGAATGCCGAGCAACCTTTCACGCCACAGGCCACACGTCACTTCATCAACACGGAAGGTTTTGAAGATGTATCCCTGACTGTGCAGGGCCGCTGTGCCATGTGCCACGCGGCGGTGCCAAGCTATCCCGGTATTCACGTTGCTCCCAAAGGCGTGGTGTTTGAGACGGATGAAGATATCGCCAAAAATGCGCGGGCGATTTACCTGCAGGCCGCAGCCTCGCACGCCATGCCGCCATCAAACCTGACTGAAATTGAGCCTGCAGAACGTCAGTTGATTGCGACATGGTATGAAAAAGCGGTGGCAACCAATTAACGTTGGTGTCGTTTTTGCCCCGCAACATACGTCGCTTTCACGGCCCGATCATCACCAAGCATCATCAGAGAAAATAGCGTATTTTCAATATCTTGTGACAATTCTTGCCTGCTGGCCAACACCGGCGTAGCACTGGCGTCAAGCACCACAATATCCGCAAACTTTCCCACTTCAAGACTTCCCGTTTCAAGGTCAATGTGCAGCCGTCGCGCATTCCCCAAAGTAGCGAGATAATATAGTTCGTGTACGGATGGTTTATAACCTGCCAACATTTGCAGTTTGTAGGTTTCGCCCAAAGTGGTGAGCATGGAATAGCTGGTGCCGCCACCAATATCCGTGGCCACGCCCAGTTTGACATTCTGCATTGCGGACATGCGCATGATTCCGGAGCCGAGGAAAGCATTGGATGTCGGACAATGAACGATGGTGGATCCGGATTCACTCATCCTCTCGCGTTCGCGTTCAGACAGATGAATGCCATGGGCGAACAGGCTGCGGTTGGAGAGTAGGCCATAACGATCATAAACTTCGGTGTAGTCTTTTGACCATGGAAACAATTGCTGCACCATTTCAATCTCACCGGCGCTTTCTGAAATGTGAGTTTGCATCAGGGCACCCGGAAGTGATCGTAACAATTCACCGGCGACAGCAAGCTGTGCGTCGCTGGATGTAATTGCAAAGCGTGGTGTCACCGCATAGCGCAAGCGGTGCTGGCCATGCCATTTGTGATACAGCTGTTCTGAGTCTTGCGCACCCTGTTCCGGCGTATCTTGCACAGCGGGAATGGCATTGCGATCCATCATGGTCTTGCCGGTAATCAGGGCCATGTTGCGCTTTTGTGCTGCTGCAAACAATGCATTCGCTGATTGTCTGTGTACGGAACAAAATGCCAAGGCAGACGTGGTACCATGGGCGAAGAGGCGTTGCAGAAACACTTCCGCCGCAGCCTCGGCATGGGCTTCGTCGGCGTAGCGGGCTTCTTCCGGAAATGTGTAGCGGTTCAGCCATTCCAGCAAGTCTTTGGCGGGAGCGGCCAACATGCGGAATTGCGGAAAATGAATATGAGCATCGATGAAGCCGGGTAACAGGAGGCAATCTCCGTAATCGTCGATCGCGCTGTTGCGATAATTTTCCGGCAATGCAGAAAACGCGCCACACCATTCAATGCGACCATCTTCGCCAATGACAACGGCAGCTTTATCCTCATGGCTGATCAAGCCATCGCTAAAACCAACAAGTTGGCCACGCAGAATTTTAATCATATCCGTATCATCCTGCTTTGCGCTCACAAGCACTCACGACAGCAGACAGACTCGAATCCAACTGCAGAATTTGCGCAGCCACGGCAGCTGCAATAGCTGCGGGATGTTTCGAGGTGATTCCGCCTACGCCAATAGGGCAAATCAAATCGGCGATACGTGTGGCTTCAACGCCAGCCTCACCCAAACGCTTTTCAAAACGGGCACGTTTGGTGGCACTGCCGATCAACCCGGTATGTGCGATATTGGTGTTGCGCAGAGATGCACCGACGATTGTAAGGTCCAAGGCGTGGGAATGGGTCATGACGAATACCAGAGAGCCGCTTGGTGCGTCGGCCAGACATGACGCGAAATCATCCTGCTGGATCATCGTCGTGTTTTGCGGCACCGCCGATGGAAATGCATTTGGACGCTGATCAATCCACGTCACATCAAACGGCAGTGGTGCGAGAGCCAATACCAGCGCTCGGCCCACATGGCCTGCACCGAAGAGGTAAATCTGTCTCCGCTCTTCGGTTTCTTTGAGCGCCATCTCATCAGTCGTTTGCAATGCAGAGGCATCATACACTTCAATATCGACTTGCACCCGGCCACCGCAGCATTGCCCCAAATCCGGTCCCAGCACATAATCAACCCTGCGTGTTATTTCGTGCCGCGCCAGCATGGCTTGTGCCACTGCCATGGCTTTCCATTCCAAAGTGCCTCCCCCAATGCTGCCATGGAATCCTTCCGAAGTTACAATCATCCAGGCATCGGTGCCGCGCGGAACGGAGCCTTTGGTGCTCACGACAGTTACGAGTGCACAAGCCCCATGGCGTGAGATCGCTTTGGACAATGTGGACCATCGATTCACGAGCGCATGGCCTTCACGGCACGCATGATATTTTCCGGCGTTGCTGGTGCATCAAGTGGTGGAATGCGCCCCGGCTTCAAACTGGCCACGGCATCATAGATTGCGGCCCAAACTGAAATGCCCAACATCAAGGGTGGTTCGCCCACAGCCTTTGATCGATAAATCGTATCTTCGCGATTGCCTTTCGAGGCATAAAGCTCCACACGGAAATCTTCCGGCACATCCGATGCGCAGGGGATTTTATAAGTGGCGGGCGCATGGGTGAGCAGACGACCCTTGGCATCGAACACCAATTCCTCAGTCGTCAACCAGCCCATGCCCTGCACAAAGGCCCCTTCGATTTGCCCGATATCAATCGCGGGATTCAGTGACTTTCCGACATCATGCAATATGTCAACGCGGTCCACTTTCATTTCACCAGTAAAGGTATCAATGGTGACTTCTGCGCAGGCCGCGCCATAAGCGAAATACAGGAAGGGGCGGCCTTTGGCCTTGGCGCGGTCCCACTGGATTTTTGGTGTGGAATAAAAACCCGTCGATGATAGTGACACGCGGGCGAGATGGCAGGCTTTGGCCAATTCACCGAAGCTCATATTCTTGTTGCCTGCCATCACTTTGCCATCAGCAAAGGTGATGCGAGACTTCGGCACCTTCCACTGTTTTGCTGCTTCTGCGGTCATCCGATCTTTGATTGAATCGACCGCCGCCTTTGCAGCCATGCCATTCAGGTCTGAACCGGATGACGCTGCCGTCGGTGAGGTGTTCGGAACTTTGCCCGTGCTTGTCGCAGTTATACGCACGTGCTCCACATCTATGCCAAAGGTTTCCGCCACCACCTGCGCGACCTTTATATAAAGCCCCTGCCCCATTTCGGTGCCACCGTGATTGAGGTGCACAGAACCGTCAGTATAAACATGCACCAAAGCGCCCGCTTGGTTGAGATGGGCGAGCGTGAATGAAATACCGAATTTCACAGGTGTAAGTGCAAGGCCCTTTTTCAGAATGCGGTTGTTCGTGTTGAAAGTTGTGATCTGCTTCCGGCGCTTGCGATAGTCCGATGACACTTCAAGCTGTCCCACCAGATCATCAAGAATGTTATCCTCTACTTTCTGCGTGAAAGGCGTGACGTCGCGTCCCTTGCCGTAGAAATTGGTTTTGCGCACGTCAAGCGGATCAAGCCCTGACTGCGCGGCGATGCTGCTCATCATGCGCTCGGCAAACACCATGCCCTGCGGTCCGCCGAAACCACGGAAGGCCGTGTTCGACACAGTGTTGGTGCGCAGGCGGCGAGACTTGATGTGAAGGGCTGGATAGAAATAGGCATTGTCGGCGTGGAACATGGTGCGGTCGTTGACGCCCATGCTGAGGTCAGCCGAATAACCGCAGCGTGACAGGAATTCCACTTCAACGCCTTTGATCAATCCGCTTGCACCATAGCCCGCTTGATAATGCACATGCATGTCGTGGCGCTTGCCAGTCATGATCATGTCGTCATCGCGGTCGAGACGGCATTTGGCAGGTCGTCCGGTAACGTGGGCCGCGAGTGCTGCCAGTGCGGCCCATTGAGCTGCTTGGGTTTCCTTGCCGCCAAAACCACCCCCCATGCGGCGGCATTCGCAAGTGATCTTTGCATCCATGACCCCCAGCATTTTGGCGACAATGTGCTGCACTTCCGTGGGGTGTTGGGTGGAACAATGAACAGTCATGCCGCCGTGTTCTTCTGGAATGGCCAGGCTTACCTGTCCTTCGAGGTAGAAATGTTCCTGACCGCCAATGCGGAAAGATTCTTGGATCTGATGCTTCGACGATGCAATGGCCTTTGCAGCGTCTTTGCGTTTGAAAGCATAAGCTGGAAGGATATCTTCGGTGCCCATGCTGATGGCGTCAGAGGTTGAGACGACCGGGGTTTCAGCGGCCACTTCGATTTTGGCGAAGCGCGCGGCACTGCGTGCGGCGTCGCGGGTTTCCGCCACAACAGCGAAAATGACTTGGCCGTGAAAAGCAATCTCTGTTGCAGCAAAAATTGGATCGTCCCCCATGGCCGGGCTGCAATCATTGATGCCAGGAATATCTTTTGCGGTAAGTACTGCCACAACGCCGGGAGCACTTCGAACAGCGCCCAGGTCAACGGCGATTAGCTTGCCTTTGGCACATTCGCGGGCGTAGCCGGGCGCCACGTGCAACACACCTTCAGGTTCGCGGATGTCGTCAATGTAAGTCGCGGTGCCCGCAACATGCAACACGCCAGAGTCATGCGCGATGGCTTTGCCTACGGTTTTTGTTGCAAGCGTCTTCATGCGGCGACGATCCGTTGGCCAATGACGCGGGTTGATGTTGCTCCCGAAATCTCCAGCAAGGTTTTGTGCAGCAAGGCGTGTGCAGTTTCCAATCGATAGGCCGAAGAGGCGCGCATGTCGGAGATGGGTTGATAGTCTTGCGCCAACATGTCGATGGCGTGTTGGTAAGTCGCCTCATCCGCAAGATCAAGGCCTTGCAACGCAGCTTCGGTTTGCGTTGCGCGTTTGGGTGTAGCGGCCATGCCACCCATTGCGAGACGCGCATCGCTAATCCGGTTGCCTTCCCGCGTAACTTTCATTGCAAACATCACTGCAGAAATGTCCTGATCGAAGCGTTTCGAAATTTTGTGAGCGCGGAAAATCTCGTTGGGCTTCAGCATTGGCACATCAATGCGCCACACCAGTTCTCCAGGATTACGGTCCTGCTTAGCGTAGGCGATGAAGAAGTTTTCCAGCGGCATTGAACGTTCGGTTTTGCCGTGGCGCAAGTGCAGCGTTGCACCCAAGGCAATCAACATCGGAGGCATATCGCCGATGGGGGAACCATTGGCAATGTTTCCGCCAATGGTACCGGAAGCCCGCACCTGCGTGGAGCCGATACGTCGCAAGACTTCACCGATATCGGCGTCGAGTTCGCTCAGGGCTTGCACGGCCTCGCCGTAAGTCGCGGCAGCGCCGATTTGCAGCGTGCCGTTCAGATGTGCGATGCCATGCAATGCGCTGACATTGAAGGTGTGGATGATTTTGGGCAGCACGCGCAATTGTTTGGTCACCCAGAGGCCCACGTCTGTTGCACCGCTCACGATCGTGGCGTCTGGATTGTCATGCGCGAGCTGCGCCAAGCTGTCGACGTTTGCGGGGATTGCAATGAAGCTTTCACCTGATTTCACCAGGACGTCGCCCGTTCTCTTCAAATCATTCAGCGCAGCGATAGTGGCTTTCCCGGCTTTCGTCCAGGCATCCAGTGGCATGCCGGTGCAAGACTCCACTGCGGCATCTATGATCGGACGATAGCCAGTGCAGCGGCAGAGATTGCCTGCAATATGATCAACAATTTCTGCACGCGTTGGAGCGCGGTTTTGATGATAGAGCGTGAACAGCGCCATGACAAAACCCGGCGTGCAGAAACCGCATTGCGAACCATGATGGGCAACCATCGACTCCTGCACGGGATGCAGCACGTTGTCTTGCATCAGATCATCAACGGTCACCAACTCACAGCCATGCAACTGGCCGAGTAACAATATGCAGGCGTTGACGGGTTCGTAAACCAGCTTGCCATTTTTCACGCGACCAATGGCCACCGTACAGGCACCGCAGTCGCCTTCATTGCAGCCTTCTTTGGTGCCTTTGGATTTTTCATCAAGGCGAAGATAGTCAAGCACCGTTTGCGTTGGATTGGATGGGCGTAAATCCACGCGCTTGCCACGCCTCAGAAACGAAATTGCATCATGCATCAGAGTCAACTTCCGCGATAAGTGGAATAGCTGAAGGGCGAGAGCAACAGCGGCACATGATAATGTTGTGATGCATCGGCAATACCAAAGTGGATGGGGATGATATCAAGGAACAGCGGTTCCTTCAAACCTGATGTGGTTTTTCGAAGATAGTCTCCCGCATAAAAACGGAGTTCGTACAATCCCGAAACCAAGGCTTCACCTTCTAGAATGGGCGCGTCAACGCGGCCATCGGCATTGGTAACCACACTGCCCAATTGGGAACCGCCCCTGAAAATATCAATCCTTACACCCCGTGCCGGACAGCCTTTTGCCGTATCGAGAACATGAGTGGTGAGCTTGCCCATAATTTGGAAATCCTGCCGTCAAATCAGTTATGAGTGTCCACCAAAACGTCGCGCAAGGCAACGGCGGGAAGCGACCTGTTTTCAGGATCGCAAGACCAAAACGGCGCGGAAGTCATTGACATTGGTCAAAGTTGGTCCTGTGATGACGAGATCGCCAACGGCCTTAAAAAGTGAATGGCTGTCATGCCCCGCAAGTATCGTACGCGCATCCAGGTTCACCGCGCGGGCGCGGGCAAGTGAATCGGGTGTAATGAAAGCGCCTGCCGCGTCTTCGGTGCCGTCAATACCGTCGGTGTCTCCCGCCAGCGCCCATATCCCCACAACGCCCTGCAGGGCGATGGCGAGCGACAACAGGAATTCGGTGTTGCGTCCGCCCCGCCCGGCTTTGCCATTTTGGATTGTTACTGTGGCCTCACCGCCCGACAACAACACGCAAGGCGCGGCAAGAGGCAGGCCATGAAGTTGTGCAGACAGCGCTATCCCCGCCATCACTTTGCCAAGGTCGCGCGCTTCACCTTCGAGAGCATCGCCCAAAATAAGCGGCGTTATACTGTTCGACGTCGCAAAGTCCGCTGCGGCTTTCAATGCCATCAAGGGTGATGCGATCATGCGTACATCAGTTTTGGCATGGTGCAACTTCGTCACTGGTTTCCCCAGCGCCTGTTTGATGGATGCAGATGTTTCCACATTGTACCGCTTCAAAATGTTCAGCGCGTCCTGCGGTGTTGACCCATCAAACACCGTTGGTCCTGATGCGATGATGGCAGGGTCGTCTCCTGGCACATCGGAAATGACCAGTGTGACAACACGTGCGGGTGCCGCCGCTTCTGCAAGTTTTCCACCCTTGATGCGCGACAGGTGTTTGCGCACAACGTTCATCTCACCAATGCTTGCACCGGATTGAAGCAAAGCCCTGTTGAGATTTTGTTTGTCGGCGAGCGTCAGCCCTGCGGCGGGCGATACGAGAAGCGCCGAGCCACCACCCGAAATCAAGGCGATCACCAGGTCGTCTTTTGTCAAACCTGATACGACTTGCAAAATTTCTTCTGCCGCGCGCAGGCTGTTGTCGTCCGGCACCGGATGGGCCGCTTCGATGATTTTGATTTTCGATGTTGGCACGGCGTGACCATAGCGTGTGACCACAATGCCTGACGTTTTCACGTCTGGCCAAGCCTGTTCTAATGCCGCAGCCATAGCGGCTGAAGCTTTACCGGCACCTACCACAATGCAGCGACCTTTGGGTCTTTCCGGCAGGTGCGATGCAAGAACTTTTAACGGATTGGCACTGCCAACCGCTATGTCAAAGAGTTGGCGCAGAAAAATGCGTGCTGAAATATCATCCATCAAAAAGAAGGTTTGCGCTTGTTGCGGAAAGCGTCAAGTCCTATGGCCAAGTCGCTGCTTCCTGCCGCGATAAAGCCGCCCAAGGCTTCGATGGCGGAGTCGGTTTCTTCGCCTTCGGCCATGTTGATCATGAGTTTGGTCAGGCGGGTTGCCGAAGGGCTGCGTGAAGCGATGCTTTGCGCCATGGCTAGTGCGGCAACATGGCTTTCCCCTTTTGGCACCACTTTGTCGACAATACCGAGCGACAGTGCTGTTGCGGCATCGTAATTCTCTCCGCTCAAAGCCATGCGGCGCACCATTTGCGCGCCAAATCGGCGCACAGCTCTTTGTGTGCCAGACCAACCGGGAATAATACCAATGCCGGTTTCCGGGAAACCAACTTTCACATGCTCCTCAGCAATACGGATATCGGCGGTTACAGCAAGTTCAAGTCCACCTCCCAAACAGTGGCCGTTAATGGCAGCGATTAACGGGTGCCGCATGCGGGCTAACGCATCGAACGCGCGATGACCCTGGCGCACCCATTTCATGGCGAAGTCTTCCGCGTCCCAGCTTGACCAGGCCTCGATATCGCCACCCGCGCAAAATGATTTTTCTCCTGTGCCGGTTAGGATGACGGCGCGCACGTCTTTCATGTTGTCGGCAAGAATTGCGGCGCGCTCCAACGCCAGCACCATTTCAAAATCAAGTGCGTTTAGTTTTTCAGGTCTGGCAACGCGGATGGTAGCGACATGCCCCTCTACCGAGAACAAAATGCGTTTGTCGCCAGTGTCATGCATGAAGTTTCAATCCCATTTTTTCTGGAATAAAAAATGCGCGGTCCATGGTTTTCAATTGCGGTGATACGATCAAGCGGAATTCAGATTGATCCAGAATGCTGGACTGCAATTCAACACCTGGTGCTATTTCCGTAACGACAATACCCTCAGCCGTCAATTGCATCACGCAGCGTTCCGTCACGTAAGTCACGTCTTGTCCCTGCGCTACGCCGCGACGACCAGAGAATGAAATCTGCTCCACCTCTTTCACCAGTTTCTTCACTTTCCCTTCCTTGTCGATGCGCAATTTACCGTCGATAATGTCCATCTTCGCTCCGGCATTGAAGAAGCCGGAGTAGACAATTTTCTTGGCCCTCGCTGTAATATCCACAAAACCACCTGCCCCGGCAGTGACGTGTGGCTTCACACCGAGTTTGGAAACATTCACCGAGCCGTGGGCGTCGATTTGCAGGAATGACAGGAGTGAGCAATCAAAACCAGCCGCCTGAAAATATGTGAATTGGTAGGCCGATGGCACGAAGGCTTCCGCATTGGACGAGCAGCCGAACTGAAATTCCAGCAAAGGCACACCACCGACCGGACCTTGCTCCAGCACCCAGGTGCAGTGGCCGTGCAGGCCCTCTTCTATAAAAATACGTGGAACATTGGCTGAGACGCCAAAGCCCAGATTGACGGCCCAGCCATCATGTAATTCCTGCGCCACGCGTCTTGCGATAACTTTGCCAGTACCAAATTCCATCAAGGCAAAACTGTCGAGGGGACGGCGCTCTTCGCCGGATATGGCAGGATCATAAGGCGTTTGCGTAGTCTGCCATTGGTCGGGCACTTCGACGATGTAGTCGATCAATATTCCCGGCACGCGCACAGCGTGGGGCTTGATTGTGTCATTCCCAACAATCTCCCGCACCTGCGCAATAACAATGCCGCCGGTGTTGTGCGCGGCAAGTGCAAGCTCCATGGCACCCAGATATGCGCCTTCCTGTTCAAACGTCATGTTGCCGCGACGATCACATGTTGAACCGCGAACAATGGAGACCTTTGGGGTGATGACGGGAAAATAAAGCCACTCTTCCCCGTCAAAATCAATCTTGCGAACGATGCTGGCAGCCGCCGCTTTATCGTTCATGGCACAGCCTTCATTGGCAGGATCGACAAATGTGTCGAGGCCAACCTTTGTGATGACGCCGGGGCGCTTGGCAGCGGCTTCGCGCATCATATCGAACAGAATTCCTGATGGTACATTATAGGCAGGGATCTGATTTCCGGTGACCATTTGCCAAATGGCAGGTGGTTCGGATGTCGATGGGCCTGACGGATAGGAGCCCGCTATAATGCGGGCAAGCTGGCCGGGCTTTGCGATGTGATTGATGCCTTTGATGCCAAACATGTCACCCGCAGCGATGGGGTGAACCATCGTGAGGTTCCTTGGTTGGTTCACAGCGTCAAAACGCTCGCCCATGGCCTGCAACACGGCGTCAGGGCAGTTCAAACCGGAGGACGAATTAACCGCGACGATGGCACCATCGGGAATGTGGCTTGCAGCTTCACGGGCGGATACAATTTTTGGCATGTTTCACCTGTTGCCACGAATGAGATCAGCGGCTTTTTCTGCGATTGCGATTGTGGGGGCATTGGTGTTGGAGGATACCACTTGTGGCATGATGGAGCTGTCACACACGCGCAAGCCTTCAAGGCCGTGCACGCGCAAATCCAAACCGACAACGGCCATGTCATCAACGCCGAGTTTGCAGGTGCCAACGGGATGATACGACGAGCGGGCATTGGCACGGGCCACGTCGATATAGTCCTGTTTGGTTTTGCAAATGGCACCAGGAAAGTGTTCGCGCTCTACATATTTCACGAATGATTTGGCACGGCCGATTTCCTGCGTCACTTTGATGCCGTCGATGTGGCGTTCAAGATCATAGGGTTCAGCAAAAGAGTTTGGATCGATGATGGGTGCGTCCTCGAGTTTGTTTGAACGCAAAGTCACGCTGCCGCGCGAACGCGGGCGTGTATGATAGGAGTTGCACGTCGCACCATTGCCGCCTGGCACTGTGCCCACACCTTCTTCCACGCCTGCACCTGCGAGGAAATGGAACTGTAAATCCGGCGTTTTCTCAGTGCGGTCTCCCCACCAAAAGGCACCAGCTTCGACGATGTTTGACGCAACAGGCCCTGTCTTGAACATCAGATATTGCAAGCCCGCCAAAGCGGCCCAATGGGGCTTCTTGTATTTGTCGTAGGAGTGGGGACCGTTCAATTGCCACACCACATCAGTTGAAAAGTGATCGTGGAAGTTTTGACCAACGCCGGCCAGATCATGTGTCACCGCAATATCAACAGAGCGCAGGTGCGAAGCCGGACCAATGCCGGAAAGCATTAAAAGTTTCGGCGAACCGATTGCACCGGATGTGATTATAACTTCGCGATCAGCATCAAGGCGCTTCATCACACCGTTTTCAATGATCTCCACACCCTTGGCGCGGCCCCTTTCTATGATGATGCGCTTCACTGTCAGACCCGTGCGCAATTCCAGATTGGAGCGCTTCAACGCAGGGCGCAAATAGCCGACAGCAGCCGAGCAACGACGGCCATTTTTGGTCGTGGTTTGATAAAGGCCTGCACCTTCCTGTTTGCCGGAGTTAAAATCCGGATTGAGTGGCATGCCAATGTCCAGGCAAGCCTGCACAAAACTCTGCGACAGTGGCGAAGGCGTGCGTGGATCGGAAACGCCGAGTGGCCCTTCCGTGCCATGATCATCCATGCCCAAACGTGTATTGCCTTCGGACTTGATGAAGTATTGTTTGAGGTCAGCCCAGCTCCAACCTTTGCATCCCATGTCATGGGCCCACTGGTCATAATCCTCCGGGCATCCACGGGTGAAGATTTCAGCATTGATGGAGCTGCCGCCACCCAGCACGCGGGCTTGCGGATAAACAGCTTTACGATTGTTGGCGTGTTTTAAAGGCGCGGTTTCATAACCCCACAACAAATTGCCGGATGTCATTTTGGCAAAACCGACGGGCACATGAATGTATGGGTTCGTGTCCTTGGGGCCGGCCTCCAGCAGCAATATGCTGGCATCCGACATTTCTGACAAACGCGCCGCCATGACGCAGCCCGCCGAGCCCGCCCCTACAATGATATAGTCATAACCTGCCATTCACGTAATCCATACGTCTTGTCAAAAGCGCAACGTGTCGCTATAAATAACCAAATAGTTATTTGTTGGCAAGCGACTTTGGCAAAACAGGCA
>CAXTLE010000012.1:0-26312 GCA_964244855.1 uncultured Aestuariivirga sp.
CCTCTGGGGAAGGTGCCGAGCGAATGCGAGGCGGATGAGGTCTCTTTGGCGGCCAAATGCGATTGCCCTGCCCTTGTGGGGAGGGAACGGTTCGGGGTCTGCCGCAGAGATTTGAATATCATTTCGAATGCCGTACAGAAAACGGGGGCCTTGGACTGGAGTCGTGTTGCACGCTATAGCAACTTCATCAATAAGCGCCACCAAACGCGACCGCCCTGGGAGAAGATCAGCCATGTCCGAAAAACTCTATGCCGTACCCGCAGCCTGGAAAAAGAAGGCCCATGTCGATGACGCGGGTTACAAGGCCATGTATGCCGAGTCTGTCAAATCACCGACCAAATTCTGGGCCAAACAGGCCAAGCGCATTGACTGGTTCAAGGCCCCCACCAAGATCAAGAACACGTCTTTCAATTACGACAACGTCTCGATCAAATGGTATGAGGACGGCGTGACCAATGTCTCAGTCAACTGCATAGACCGCCACCTGAAAAAGCGGGCCAATCAAACTGCCATCATCTGGGAAGGCGACAATCCCTACGACGACAAGAAAATTACCTACCGCGAATTGCACGAACACGTCTGCCGCCTCGCCAATGTGATGAAAAAGCACGGCGTCAAAAAAGGTGACCGCGTCACACTCTATATGCCCATGATCCCCGAAGCCGCCTACGCCATGTTGGCCTGCACCCGCATCGGTGCAGTGCACTCCATCGTCTTCGGTGGCTTCTCACCCGAATCACTCGCGGGCCGCATTGAAGACTGCCAGTCGCACTTCATCATCACAGCAGATGAAGGCCTGCGCGGTGGCAAAAAGATTCCGCTGAAAGCCAATACCGACGCGGCCCTCGCCAAGACAGGCTCCACAGCAAAAGTTCTCGTCGTTCGCCGCACCGGTGGCGCCGTGACGTGGGAGAAGGGCCGCGACCTTTGGTATCACGAAGAAATGGCCAGCGTGAAACCCGACTGCAAACCAGAGAAAATGAAAGCCGAAGATCCGCTCTTCATTCTCTACACCTCAGGCTCCACCGGAAAACCCAAGGGCGTGTTGCACACCACTGCAGGCTATCTGGTCTATGCCTCAATGACGCATCAATATGTTTTTGATTACCACGATGGTGACGTCTACTGGTGCACGGCCGATGTAGGCTGGGTCACTGGTCACAGCTATATCGTCTACGGTCCGCTTGCAAATGGCGCGACAACTTTGATGTTCGAAGGTGTACCCAACTATCCCAATGCTTCGCGCTTCTGGGAGGTCATCGACAAGCACCAGGTCAATATTTTCTACACCGCTCCCACCGCTATTCGTGCCCTCATGCAATTGGGCGACGACCCAGTAAAACGCACCTCACGCAAGTCATTGCGTTTGCTGGGCTCCGTTGGCGAACCCATCAACCCCGAAGCCTGGGAATGGTATCACCGCGTCGTCGGCGATCACCGCTGCCCGATTGTTGACACCTGGTGGCAAACCGAAACCGGCGGCATTCTCATCTCGCCATTGCCCGGTGCGACGAAACTCAAACCCGGCTCGGCCACAAAACCCTTCTTCGGCTGCCAGCCCGCGCTGGTTGACGACAAGGGAACAATCCTCGAAGGTGCCGCCTCCGGCAACCTCGTGATCCTCGATTCCTGGCCCGGCCAAATGCGCACAGTCTACGGCGACCATGACCGTTTCGTGCAAACCTACTTCTCCGCCTACAAAGGCATGTATTTCACCGGCGACGGCTGCCGCCGCGACGAAGACGGCTATTACTGGATCACCGGCCGTGTTGATGACGTGCTCAACGTCTCCGGCCACCGTTTGGGCACAGCCGAAGTGGAATCAGCGCTGGTCTCCCACCCCCAAGTCTCCGAAGCCGCTGTTGTCGGTTACCCGCACGACATCAAAGGCCAAGGCATCTATTGCTACGTCACCCTAATGACGGGCCAGCAACCTGGCGACGACCTTCGCAAAGAACTCGTCACCCACGTCCGCAAGGAAATCGGACCACTGGCAAGCCCCGACAAAATCCAGTTCTCACCCGGCCTACCCAAAACAAGGTCCGGAAAAATCATGCGGAGAATTCTGCGCAAGATCGCCGAAGATGATTTCGCTGCATTGGGCGACATCTCAACCCTGGCCGATCCAGCAGTAGTCGATGATCTCATCGCAAACCGACAGAACAAGAAGTCATAGCCAGCACCCCTCCCCATCCACAAAATTCGGGGTGGGGAGTTTCTACTGCCCAGTACTATCACACGCCACGCCAAAATCATTGGCGAGAGAGCACAGCGTTTCCAGCCGTTCCTTATACATACCCTCAATACAATCACCGTCCGTGCCACAAAACCCGCGCCGCGACATGAAATCCTTCTGACCCGCCTTCAATTGCACCAAACCATCACCCGACAACTGCTGGCGCACCTTGAAAAACCGGTCCGCCATCTGTTCGTCCAGCGCTTTCAGGCTGTCGTCGCGGCAAATCGTCAACTCATCCGCCTGCTTGGCAAAATTGCAGTTGAAGGCCTGGCTCCAAGCGGGCGCGCTCAAAGTCCAAACACCCAAACTCATTCCGAGTAAAAAACGCTTCATTCCAAACTCCTTTAGATTATCAAGGCTAAGACAGTTTTCCACCATCTGCAACGCCACAAATCCGCCGCCCTCTCGGCACATTAGCAACTACATGAACCGCCGCTTCTTTCTCACCGGCCTCGCCGCAACAACACTTTCGTCTTCCGTCGCTCAGGCCGCAAAAAAACGGAGGCGCGAGCGGGATACTTATGCGGGCGCATTCTGGGTCGATTTCGCGACACCCGAGGTCCCCGGCACGATCATCATAAAAACCGATGAACGCGCCCTTTACCATGTTCAGGGTGACGGCCAAGCCATCCGATACGGTGTTGCAGTCGGCAAAGCTGGTTTCGAATGGTCCGGAATTGCCAAAGTCGGCCGCAAAGTCGCATGGCCAGTGTGGACGCCGCCCAGCGAAATGATCAGACGGAAGCCCGAACTGGCGCAATGGGCCAATGGCATGCCGGGTGGCGAAGCAAACCCATTGGGTGCCCGCGCCATTTATCTTTACGCACATGGACGCGACACCCTGTTCCGTATTCACGGCACCAACGAACCCTGGTCCATTGGAACAGCTGCCTCTTCAGGCTGCATCCGCATGCTCAACGAGGAAGTCGCAATCCTGTTTGACGCCATCGACATCGGCACCAAAGTGATTGTGTTGTAAAGTCTACACCACCCCCTTTGCAATTCCTGACAAAATTCGCTAGTCAGCCCTTTTTACAATCTTGGGGTGGCAACATGAATCGGCGCGGACTTCTGACGGGACTTTTTGGAGTGCTGACATCAACAGTGTTGGCAGTTCCAGTTGCAGAGGCGTCGCATGTGCTGGATTTTTCATTCCTTCGCAACCCGCGCCGCAAACGCATCGCCACCAGTGGTCGGAAGTTGCCCACAAAGTCCAGAAAAACAGCTTCTTCCAAAAAGCGGGCACCCCGCACACGCCGCCCTGCCTATGCTGGTGCCCGGGTTGTCGATTTTGCCTCAAATGAAAAAGCAGGCACTATCATCATCCGCACATCTGAACGTGCGCTGTATCGCGTCTTGGGCGGCGGCAAGGCCAAGCGCTATCTGGTGGCTGTCGGCAAGGAAGGCTTCTCCTGGTCAGGCACTGCCCGCATTGGCCGAAAAGCCGTGAACCCCACATGGACGCCCCCACCGGAAATGATTGAACGCACACCGAAATATGCGCAATGGGCCGATGGTATGCCCGGTGGCATTCCGGCCAACCCCTTGGGTCCACGCGCCATGTATCTATACAACCGTAGTGGCGATACTGGCTTTCGCATCCACGGCACCAATGCGCCGGGCTCTATCGGCTCGGCCGCATCTTCAGGCTGCATCCGCATGCTCAACAACGAGGTCATCGATCTCTACAACATGACGCGCAGCGGCACGAAAGTGATTGTTCTCTAGGCAATAGCCTCGCCCCGGCGCACCTTCCTCACCTGAAATTAACAAATTTATACTTTGTCTGTTCCTTTGACTCCGTAGTGTGATTCGCAATGCCACAAAGGTAATTGCGTCCAGCAGGCAAAGGTTTGACATATGAAGTTGGGTAATATCCTTGTGGCCAAGGGCTTGGTTGCAGCAGCTGACATCAATCGGGCTATTGAACATCAAAATACAAATGGTGGTCGCTTGGGCGACAGCATCATTGCCCTTGGCCTGTTGTCCAAAGAACAGATCGACAAGGTGCTGGACGACGCCCCCCAAGCCCCGATCTCGATGTCAGATACAGGTATCGACCCTGTGTTCCTGCTCGAACTTGCCATCAAGGGCATGTACACTGAAAATCTTGAAACTGCATCGCAGATCGCTGAATCAATAAAGCTCTCAAGCACCATCGTTAACCAGCTGCTGCAGGTCGCCAAGGAACGCAAACTGGTGGAAGCTCTGGCATCCAGCGGTGCGGGCGGTTCCATGGCTGAATTGCGTATGACCCTCACAAGAGCGGGGCGTGACTGGGCACTTGATGCCATGACGCGTGGTCAATACTTTGGCCCGGCGCCCGTATCGCTCGAAGACTACCAGGACCGCATCCAGCGCCAACGCGTGACCAATGAACATGTAACGCGGCAAAATCTCGACGAGGCCTTCAATGGTCTGGTGATGACCGAAAGGTTTATCAGCCGCCTCGGCCCTGCCATCAACTCCGGCAACGCCATTCTGATTTACGGCCCTGCAGGCAACGGCAAAACCACCGTGGCTGAAATTGTCGGAAAGATTTTCCAGAACGTTATTTACGTTCCCTATTGCGTGGATATCGATGGCGAAATCATGAAAGTGTTCGATCCGACTGTTCACAAGCAGGTGGAAAACACGCCGCTGCAGGAAGGCGGCGCAAACCTGCGCCGCAGCCGTATCGACACACGCTGGGTGCCCTGCTACCGCCCCATGGTCATCACCGGTGGTGAACTGACAATTGAAATGCTTGATCTCAAATACAATCCCGTAGCCAAGTTCTACGAAGCTCCACTTCACATCAAGGCTCTGAATGGCACCTTTCTCATCGACGACTTCGGTCGCCAGCGCGCCAAGCCTGAAGATATCCTGAACCGCTGGATTGTGCCTCTCAACAGCAAGCTGGATTATCTGACAACGCACAGCGGCAAAAGCATCATGATCCCTTTTGATGAAATCGTGATCTTCTCAACCAACATGCATCCCAATGATTTGATGGACCCGGCATTCCAACGCCGCATCAGCTACAAGCTGGAAACCGTGGAACCGCCAGAAGAGCTGTTCCAAAAAGTCTTCATCGGCATGGCACGGAAAATGGGACTTTCTCTGACCGAGGATACCTATAAACGCGTGCTCAATGGCATCAGGGAAAATGAGGCCCCCATGGCTTACTTCCAACCTAAATTCATCATTGAGCAAGTACTCGCCTCCTGTAAGTTCGAAGGCATAAAACCGCAATTCACCCCTGAGAATGTCGACGACGCCCTGGCCAATCTCTTCATCAAAAAAGCCGACGGAAAAATGTTCGGCGTGAAGCGCAGTTAGAGAAAATCGCAGGCCTCCACGGATGCTTCAGCTGTTGCCGGGTATTTGCAGGTCTAGCGCCAGACATGCAGCAATTGTATCTCCATAGGGCTTCAGCGCCGGATTGATTTTACTGCAAGCTTCGAATGCAATCGGGCAACGGGGATGAAATGTACATCCTGTCGGCGGTGACAAAGGTGAAGGCAATTCGCCTTTCAGGATGATGCGTTTGTATTTGCGTGTCGGATCCGGTGCTGGTGTCGCCGACAACAGCGCTTGCGTGTAAGGGTGTTGCGGATTGCGGAAAACGTCGGCATTCGCCCCCTGCTCCACCACCCGGCCCAGATACATGACCATCACATCGTCGGCGATATGCTTCACAACCGACAAATCATGGCTGATGAAGAGATAGGCAAGATTGTGCTTTTCCTGCAAATCCGCCAGCAGGTTCAAGACTTGTGCCTGAATGGAAATATCCAGCGCTGACACAGGTTCATCCAGCACCAGAATATCCGGCTCCAGCATCAGCGCTCGCGCGATAGAAATGCGTTGGCGTTGGCCGCCGGAGAACATGTGGGGATAACGATCATAATGTTCGGCGCGTAAACCGACACTCACCATCATGGCGCGGGCTTTTTCCGTACGCTGTGCTTGTGTATTGGCGGTATTAACCAGCAATGGCTCTTCCAGAATGCTACCGATTTTCTGGCGTGGATTGAGTGAGCCGTAAGGGTTTTGAAACACCATCTGCACTTTGGGGCGAAGGTTTCGCAATGTTGAAGCATTGGCACCAACAATGTCTTGTCCCCTGATGTTGAGCGCCCCTGATGTCGGTTGTTCAATCATTGCCACCATGCGTGCCAGCGTGGATTTTCCGCAACCTGATTCACCCACCACCGCGAGTGTCTTGCCACGTTGTAGCGTGAAGCTGGCACCATCTACGGCTTTGAGCGTCGCAGCGTCGGAGAACATGCCGCGCGAAACACGGTAGTAGCGGGCAAGATTTTCAGCTTTCAAAACTTCTGTCATGGGAGTGGCAACTCCAATGTGTAATGGCACAACGCACCCGCCTTCATGGAAGGGGGCGTGATCCTGCACAAATCAGTGGCGAAACCGCAGCGTGGTGAAAACAGGCAGCCCTTGGGCCGGTCAAATTGCCCGGGAACCACACCAGGAATGGATGGCAGTTTCCGGCCCCTGGCACGCTCAGGAAGCGCTGCCAGAAGCGCTGCTGTGTAAGGATGGCGTGGATGCGCGAACAGGCCTTCAACCGGCTGCTCTTCCACTTTCTGCCCCGCATATTGAACGCTCACGCGCTGCGCCGTTTCCGCCACAACGCCCATGGAATGGGTGATCAGCACCAGCCCCATGCCCTTGTCTTTCTGCAGGCGCACCAACAGGTCGAGTATTTGTGCCTGTATCGTCACATCGAGCGCCGTCGTCGGTTCATCCGCAATCAACAGTTTTGGATTGCAGGCAAGCGCCATGGCAATCATCACACGCTGGCTCATACCACCAGAAAGTTGATGCGGGAACGATGACAGGCGCGATTCCGGTGCTGGAATGCCAACCTCTTCCAATAACGAAATGGCGCGTCTACGGCGTGCTGATCTATCAAGATCAAGATGCGTCGCCATCGCCTCCATCAGTTGAAAACCCACGGTGAAGCACGGGTTGAGGCTGCTCATCGGCTCCTGAAAAATCATGGCAATATCTTTGCCTGTGATTTTGCGGCGCTCTTCAGCAGACATGTGCAACAGGTCGCGTCCATCGAAGTGAATACGGTCAGCTGTGATTGTAGCCGTCCACGGCAACAAGCCCATAACAGCCAGCATCGACACAGATTTGCCGGAACCGGATTCACCAACAATCGCCAAGGTTTCACCAGCATTCACGTGCAATGACACATGATCCACCGCACGAAACGCACCGCTATGGGTTTTGAATTCGACGCTGAGGTTTTCGATTTCAAGCAGAGCCATCTCAACTCCTCCGCAAGCGCGGATCAAGCGCATCACGCAAGCCATCGCCCATCAGGTTGATGGCAAGTACGGTAAACAAAATGGCAAGGCCCGGAAGTGCCATGACCCAGGGGTTTGATGTAATAAGGTCACGCGAGTCTGCAAGCATAGATCCCCATTCAGGCGTTGGCGGTTGTGCGCCCAAACCGAGGAAGCCCAAACCTGCCGCTTCAAGAATCGCATCCGACACACCAAGTGCAGCCTGCACAATCAGCGGGGCCATGCAGTTTGGAAGCACTGTTGAAAACATCAACCGCCACGGCCCGACGCCTGCAACTTTTGCTGCCGTCACATAGTCCTTGCTGAGTTCGGAAAGCGCGCTGGCCCGCACCAAGCGCACGAAACGTGGCAGATACACGATGGTGATCGCAACAATCGTATTGGTTAGGTTTGGCCCTATGACCGCGATGATCAGGATCGCCAGCACCAGGCTCGGAATTGCCATGATCAAATCCATGATGCGGATCACCACGACATCGATGATGCCGCCTTTGAAGGCTGCAATGAGGCCGAGGAAAATTCCAAACACCGCAGTGACCAGCATCACGGCCAACCCGATGAAGAGCGAAATGCGTGAACCATGCAAAATGCGTGACAACATATCGCGACCCAAGGGATCGGTGCCCAAGGGATAGGTCCAGCTCCCACCTTCCACCCAGAACGGCGGGCGTTTGGTGGCGTCGCGGAATTGTTCGAGTGGATCATAGGGTGCCAGTACATCGGCGAAGATGGCGCAGAGCACAATGAAACAGACAAGGGAAAAGCCAATGACAGCGCCACGGTTTTCGCGGAAGGCCCGCCAAAAAGAGAGCAATGGGCCGGGGGGTGCGAGTGAAAGAGTATCAGCGACCATGGCGGATCCTCGGATTGATGACGCCATAGAGCATGTCGATCAGGAAATTCACAACGATCACCAAGCTGGCAATCAGCATGATGCCACCCTGCAACGCCGGATAGTCACGCCGCCCAATTGACTGCACCAGCCAATGACCAACGCCCGGCCACGAGAATATCGTCTCCGTCAAAACTGCACCTGCCAGCAATGATCCGATCTGTAATCCGATTACTGTCACCACCGGGATCAACGCATTGCGCAGCGCGTGGTAGCCAACAACCCGAAATGTCGACAGGCCTTTGGCGCGTGCAGTACGCACGTAATCTTCTTCCAGCACTTCCAGCATCGACGAACGCGTCATGCGCGCGATCACACCGAGCGGTACTGTTCCCAGAACAATGGTCGGCAAAATCAAATGCCGCACCACATCCAGGAAGGCACCCTTCTGGCCAGAGAGCAGCGAGTCGATCAGCAGAAATCCTGTGACAGGTTGATAGTAGAATTTGATGAGGTCCACACGGCCAGACACTGGCGTGAGATGCAAGGTGTTCGACATGAACAGGATCAAAATCAGCCCCCACCAGAAAATTGGCATGGAATAACCCACAAGTGCAGCACCCATGATTGACTGGTCAAAAAAACTGCCGCGCTTTGCAGCGGCAATCACACCAGCGGGAACGCCCAGCAGCACCGCGAACAACATGGCACAGAGACCGAGTTCAAGTGTCGCGGGAAACAGCGTAAAGAACTCATTGAGGATCGGAGTTTTCGAAACCAGCGACGTGCCGAAATCACCATGCAGCAAGGCCCAGACGTAATCACCAAACTGTTTCAGGATCGATTGATCAAGCCCCATATCATGGCGAAGTTGCGCCAATCGTTCAGGCTTTATGCCACGTTCACCCAAACGCACCTCAATCGGATCGCCGGGTACCAGGCGGATCATGATGAAGGTGACGAACATCAACGCGACGAATGTGGGGATCGTCAGCGCCGCGCGTTTGAGGAGAAATTTCAGCATTGGAAGTTCAGAGCTAAAGTCCCTCATCCGGCCTGTCGGCCACCTTCTCCCGCGAAAAGACGCGGGAGAAGGCTGATGGTTGTTGCCTTCTCCCGTTTCTTCTAGCGGGAGAAGGTGCCCGAAGGGCGGATGAGGGAGTTCGTCCTCTTACTCAGCCACATCCACATCCTGGAACTCATGCGAGCCCAATGGACTGACCTTGTAGCCCGTTACGCTTTTGCGAAGCGGTTCGAACACTGTGGAATGCGCAATGTTCAACCAAGGCGTTTCAGCCGCAACAATTTTCTGCGCATCGACATAGAGCTTCGTACGCTCTGCCTGATCCGAGATTTCCGCTGCCTTCACAATGTCGGCCTGGAAAGCGGTGTTGCACCACTTCGGAATGTTTTGTGCAGCTGGCTTACCCGTCTTGTCGCAACCCAAAAGCACGGCGAGAAAATTGTCCGGATCGCCGTTGTCGCCGGTCCAGCCAAGGAAGCCCATCTGATGTTCACCGGCTTGCATGCGCTTCCTATATTCACCCCATTCGTAGGACACCAGTGAAACAGTAATGCCTACCTTGGCCAGATCAGATTGGATCATTTCAGCCATGCGCTTGGCGTTCGGGTTGTAGGGACGTTGCACCGGCATCCACCACAAATCCGACTGCAGGTTTTCAACGCCTGCCGCTTTCAGCATTTCCTTGGCTTTTTCGGGGTTGTATTCGATGTCTACCGTTGAATCATCATAGGACCACATGGTGGGCGGGATCGGGTTCTTGGCTTTTTGGCCAGCGCCCTGATAAACTTCCTTTAGAATGGCATCGCGATCAATCGCCATGGCGATGGCTTTGCGCACTTCCACTTTATCGAACGGTGGCTTCTGCGCATTCATGGCCATATAGCCGATGTTCAAACCAGCCTGCTCCAGCAATTGCACGTCAGGATCTTTGCGCATGGCATCCAGATCAGCCGGATTTGGCGCGATCATGATCTGGCATTCATTGGCCTTCAGCTTGGCATAACGCGCGGTTGCATCTGGCGTTATGGCATAGATCAAATCATCAACCTTGGGCTTGCCGGCCCAGCCTTCAGCGAAAGCCTTGTAACGGATGACTGCGTCTTTCTGATAATCCACATACTGGAAAGATCCCGTGCCCACGGGCATCTGGTCAAACTGTTCCGGCGTGCCTTTCTTCATCAGAAAGTCAGCATATTCGGCAGAATGTATAGCGGCGAAATCCATGGCAAGGTTGGCAAGGATCGGTGCGTTCGGCTTCTGCAGTTTGAACACCACCGTCAAATCATCAGCGCCTTTTTCGATCGAGGCCAGAAGATCAGGCATGCTCATGTCGTTGAAATAATCATATGCGCCAGCTGAGACTTTTGCGTAGGGATGATCAGGCTTCCACATGCGGTTGAAAGACCAGATCACGTCTTCGGCCGTCATATCGCGCGTCGGCGTGAAGCCGTTGACGCCGGAATGGAATTTGATACCTTTCCGCAATTTAAACGTAACGGTCAGCCCGTCAGCCGATACCTCATAGGATTCAGCAAGGGCTGCTTGCACGGTGGTCGTACCGGGCGTGAATTGCACCAGACGATTGTAAACCGGTCGCGCCGCATCAAACGACGTACCCGTGGTGTTGATGGCGGGCGTGAAGTTTTCCGGTGAACCTTCAGAGCAATAAACCAGTGATTTGGCCTGAGCCATGGTTACGGCCAGCATAGTGCCAACCAGCAAGGTAGCAGCGAAAACATTGCATGATTTCATTTTTTAGTCTCCCTGAGTCGAAACGCCGAACGGGGCGTTGGATGAGACGTAAGCACTTCCTGATCACTTGGTCAAAAATGAAAATCACATTGCCTAGGCGTTGGGAAAACCCTGCGTCTCCACACTGTATCCAGCAAGCGTCATGACGCGCATCAGTTCGGCATAACCAACCTGCGCCATTTTCAGTGGCGGGTTGGCCTTCGGGTCTTGCTCAGCCTCCACCACGAACCAACCCTCATAGCCATAATCGGCACATTTCTGCACGATGGCCTTGAAGTCCAGCGAGCCATCGCCTGGCACGGTAAAAGCACCGAGCGCCACAGCATCAAGGAAGGATTGCTTCGAACGATCCAGTCCATTCACCACAGAGCGGCGAATGTCTTTTGTATGCACATGTGTAATGCGCTTGTGATGATTGTCGATGGCACGCAAGGCATTGCCGCCCGCGAATTCCAGGTGTCCCGCATCAATCAGCAAGGGAATGCCGGAGTAATTCATGAAGGCATCAAGTTCCGCTTCAGTCTCAACCACAGCCCCCATGTGGTGGTGATAAGACAGGGGCATGCCCTGCGCCGCCGCCCAGTCGCTGATGTCAGTGACCTTGCGACCATAGACTTTCATCTCGTCGTCAGTGAGTTTCGGTTTGGTGGCCAAGGGCCGCGAACGGTCGCCCTGAATCGAGCGCCCGATTTCCCCGTAAACGATGCAAGGCGCATTGACGGCCTTGAACAGCTCGATCATCGGCTGCATGCGTGCCTTGTTCGACGCAAGATCATCATCGACCAAAGTGCCGGAGAACCAGCCACCACACAGTGTCACATCCGCCACCTTGAGGATTGGCAACATGACATCTGGATCAGACGGAAACCGCCGCCCCATTTCCATGCCGGTAAACCCTGCGGAACGCGACTGGCGCAAACATTCCTCCAGCGACACATCATCGCTGAGTTCCTTTAAGTCGTCGTTCCACCACGCAATGGGGGACATGCCAAGTTTGGCTTTCATGATTTGCTCCAGTCAGGTTGTGAAGGGCTTTTTCGCCAGATGCGCCCGGAAATCAACTGGAATGTGAAAGTGCATCAATGAAGATTTCATTTTATTGCTTGGTGAATGCTGACTAGGAAATATAAAGCCGAATCGCGCTTTTCTCAAATACAGAGAAAGCGATTTACTTTCTAAACCCGATGAATTAATTCCAAACTGTATTTTGCCATCCAAATTTCTTCATGCTTTGCTTTTGGGAACATGCAAATGACCAGTCTTCCGAAGCGTTTAGGCTCGTCTATTGATTTGGCGTTGAATGCGTCTGGCGGGCGTCCATCCGGTTTTGATTATTTGCGCTTGATACTCGCATGCTCTGTGATTGTTTTCCACAGCGCAAGCGTCACAATGGGAAGTGGTGCAAACAAGGAATTGTTCAATTCCTTGCTCAAGCCGGCCATTTTGTTCATCATGCCGTCGTTCTTTGCGCTCAGTGGCTTTCTGGTGGCCGGGAGCCTGTTGCGATGCCGCACACTGGGCAGTTTTCTATATCTGAGGTTAATTCGTTTAGTGCCTGCACTTTCAGTAGAAGTGTTTTTGTCAGCCCTTGTCATTGGTTGGTTTTTCACAACATTGCCTGCCAGCCAGTATTTCACAGACTCCAAATTCTTTGTATATTTTCTGAATATCCTTGGCGACATACATTACACCTTGCCTGGTGTTTTTGAAAATAATCCTGACCCTTTGAAAGTCAATGCGCAACTCTGGACTGTCCCGATCGAACTACGGTGCTACATTTTACTCAGTATTCTAGCCGTGCTGGGCACGCATCGCTACCCGCGCGTCTTTTTGCTTCTTGTGTTGATTTTTGAAACTGCGAACATTCTGTATATGATTTTTTTGCAGCCGGAGTCGGACTTGCTGCTCCGCGGGCGCACTCTCATCATGTGTTTTTTATGGGGAGTTCTGTTTTACCTGTACAAGGAAAAAATAATCATGAACGCTTGGCTGTTCATGGTTTCGGCCCTGTTGTTTGTTGCATTGGTCTTCATCAAAGGTGGTGAGCAACTGATCGGTACCGTCGTCACTTACATGACAGTGTATTTGGGTACGCGGCAATTTTACCGTAATCCGCTGCTTCTCTCGGGCGATTATTCATATGGAATGTACTTGTACGGATACCCCATTCAACAGGCCTTGGTAGCAGCTTGGCCCTATCCTATGAGTTGGTACGAAAATGCAGGTTACTCAATTGCGCTCGCAGGGCTCATCGCAGCATGTTCCTGGTTCCTGATTGAGCGACCTGCCCTGGGATTGCGGACACGCGCAAAATTGATTGATGATTTCGTTGAAAAAAGTCCCGTCGGTAAAATCATTGGTTTGAAGCGCAGAAACCTTCAAGCCGCCGCCTGATTTTGCCAAAATACCACTCGCCGAAGGAATTTCGGTAACTATTCAACACAGATTCACAGCAGGTTCTCCTGCAAGATAACGCCGGACCTCCTCGGCGGCCAGCCCCGCCGCATAGCGCACAGTATGCACTGATGCGCCCGCAATATGGGGGGTTAATGTGACGTTGGGGAGCTGCAGTAACGGCCAGTCTGCCGGCACGGGTTCGATGCCGAAGGTTTCCAGCATGGCGCCACGCAGGTGGCCTTCCTGCATAACACGGGTGAGGGCGTCATAATCCAGCAGGGGACCACGTGCGGTGTTGATCAAGGTCGCGTCTGGCTTCATTTTGCGCAGTGCGTCTTCGTTGACCATCTTGGTGGTTTCAGTTGTTACGCGGGCGTGCAGCGAGATGACGTCGGCCTCCGCCAGAACCGTTTCGAAAGAGGTCTGGATCACACCGTCACGCAAGTCCTCAGCCGTCAATTGCACATAGGGGTCTGCGACCAGAATGCGGCAGCCGAAGACTTTCAGGAATTTGACAACGCGGCGGCCCACTTCGCCATAGCCGATGAGACCGACTGTCATTTCATGCAATTCGCGGCCCGTGACATCGGCCCGGTAGAGGTCACCGCGATACTCGCCCTTGCGAAGAGCATCATGACCTTTAGTGATGTTGCGGGTTTCCGCAAGAATGGCACCTATGGTGAATTCGGCAACAGCTGAGGCATTGCGGCCAGGCGTGTTCACAACCGTGATTCCACGCTCACGAGCAGCTTTCATGTCAATATTGACGGGGCCACCGCGCGAGACCGCAACGAACTTGAGGTTGGGCAGACGGTCCATGATACTGGCGGACAAGGGTGCGAGTTGCGTGACCAGAATTTCAGCGTCTCCTGTGAGCGAAACCACTTCATCGGCGGATCCCATATATTCCTTGAGGCCGTCCATGCCCTGCACGGCATAACCATGTTCCATCGGTTCATCCGGCCATGGAAGATCATGGGTTGAGATGCCAAGTTCGAAGCGTTTGCAGCGCTCACGCAACGCGTCTTCGAACATGCGGGAGAGCATGAAGCGATCTCCAATGACTGCAATTTTACGTGTCATTTGGCACCTCCCACTCCGCGCCACACCGGGCGCATGGAATAGCGGGCTGCGAGATAGCTTGCATATTTCTGGTCATAAATGCTGTTCAATTGTGCATCCGGTTCGGTTGATGCGCCGAGATGGGGTTCCACCCAAATGTTGGCGCAGGTTGTCATATCGGGGAAAAGCTTCTGTTGTACCGCAGCGATCATCGCAGTGCCTGCGGCACCGGCTTCTTCGCGCGATACACTACGCACTTTTGCATTGAGAACGCTGGCCAGAATTGTGCGCAAAGCTTTGGAGCGTGCAGCACCGCCGGTTATGCGGATTTCTTTTGGGATCGGTCCCATGGCCGAGTAGCAATCGCGGGCTGCAAAAGCCAATCCTTCGAAGACGCTTCGCATCATGTCGAAGTAATCAGCCGTGGTATCGAGACCGTTGAACATGGCACGAGCGGCAGGTTCCATGAAGGGGCCGCGTTCACCGGCTTTGGAAATATAGGGATGGTACATGACTTTCGCAGGTTCTCTGGCAAGAAGTTTTTCATCCATACCATTCAGCAAATCGCTGCGGGATTTATCAATGCCCTGGTCTTTGAGAATACCGCGCGCCACATCCAGCAACCAATCGATGTTCAGCGTCGATGCCATGTTGGATTGGATCTGCGCCACCATTGCCGGAGCCGGGAATGCCATGGTGTAGCCGGATTTTTCGGTGTTGAGTTTGACCTTCGTGACATCAGGTTGCAGCCGCATGTGCATACCAGTGGAGCCGACAATGGTGCAGCCGGATTGTCCGGTGGGGTCATACAATCCGCCGCCAAGTCCAGTGCAGAGAACATCAACATAGCCCAGACAAATCGGCGTTCCGGCTTTCAAGCCTGTGGCCTTCGCAGCGACCTCGGTGAGGTGGCCGCAGGTGGTGGTGCCGTCGACAATCGGCGTGACCAGCGACTTGGCTTTCGGTGCGCCCAATTGATCAAGAATGTCGAGATCATATGTGCGGCTCTTGTAATTGCCGAAGGTGAAGTTCGCTTCCGATGGATCGGTGACGCGGTCGCCTGTGAGATTGAAATAGATCCAGTCCTGACAATGAAATGCCTGCGTTGCCTTGGCCAAGACATCGGGGCGATGGCGCTGCATCCATGCAAGTTGCACGCTCATCTGGCAAACGTTGACGCCTGTTCCCGTACGTTCGTAATGCGCCGCGTAATGCTTCGACGTGGTGAACTCTTCGACGATATCAGCAGCGCGTGCATCCAGCCACAACCACGCAGGGGCGACGGGTGCGCCAAGCTTGTCAATCAACCACATGCCATCGCCCTGCCCTGTGACAGAAATGGCGATAAGGCGCGAAGCGAGATTGGAGATTTGCCCTGCGAGTTGTTTCAGTGTGATTGCAGTATCAGCCCAGGTCCGCGCCATATCCTGTTCTGCACCACCATCGGCAAGCGTCACATATTGGTTCGGAATTGCAGCGGAAGCGAGTTGCGTGCCATCAATTGAGAAGGCCACGGATTTGATCACCGAGGTTCCCGCGTCAAGCCCAATGATCACGCCGTCTTTCATGCGAGCTCTGCCCCATGCGCGATGGCCTGGCCGGAGGCTGTATCAAACAGATGCAGATCACTTGCGGCCACGTTCAGCGAAAGAATTGTGCCCGGTTTTTCCGACATGCGGTCATGGGTGACGGAAACGACCGTGCGGCCTGCAACATCCACCGCGACATGGGTTTGATCCCCCAGCCATTGGCAGGCGACAACCTGACCTGAGATCGGACCTTGGCCCACATGCAGCGCATGGGGCCTGATGCCGAGGGAAATGTTTTTGTTGGTGGACAAGGCTTGAATGACGTCTTTTGAAAGTTCGGCAGCCGGATAGGTGAGAGCCGTCTTCTCGTCAATATGGAAGGTGATGGTTCTAGGTGTCGCCTCGACTTCAACGGGAAACACATTCATCGGCGGCTCACCGATGAAGGTTCCGGTGAACAGGTTCGCAGGTTTGGCTTTCAGTTCTGCCGGTGTTGCATATTGCTGCAGTAAGCCGCCCTCCATAACGGCAATGCGGTCGGCCAGAGCGTTGGCTTCAGTCTGGTCGTGCGTCACCAATATCGTGGTGCATTTATGCTCCCGCAGATAGGCTTTGATCCGTCCACGGAGGATTGCTCGCAGTTGCGGCTCAAGCTGACCCATGGGCTCGTCCAGCAAATACAATCCTGCATCACGTACAAGGGCGCGGCCCAGACTGGCGCGTTGCTGTTGGCCACCGGAAACGGATTGCGGGTATTTCTGCAGGATGGCCGAAATCTCCAACATCTCCGCCATGTCTTTGACGCGGCGTTGTTGTTCATCGGTTGAATGGGTTGAAGATTTCAAAGCGAAAGCAATATTGTCACCGATCGTGAGCGGAGGATAGAGCGAGTAGGTTTCAAACGCCATGGCCACACCGCGCTTCGACGGTGGCAAGGTGTGGATGGGTTTGCCGTCAAGTGTGATGCTGCCGTTCGATACATCTTCGAAGCCCGCGATCATCCGCAGCGTCGAGGTTTTGCCGCAGCCTGATGATCCAAGCAGCGCCACGACTTCCCCAGGCTTCACCGTAAAGCTCAAATCCTGCACGGCGTGTACGGGCTTTTTGCCACGCGAACGGTAAATCTTGTCGACATGTGAAATGACAAGTTCACCCATGGAGACGCTCGCCAGTGTGCTGGTCGAAGAGATGATAGCCCGCCGTATCGAAACTTGCCCGCAGCATGGTGCCAGGTTGCGGAATTTTTGCTGATGATGGAAGTGAGGCGAGAAACTCCCAACCGCCTTCAGACTTCAACAGCAGCACGACGCGCTCGTTCAAAGGCGTGACCGCAGTCACCGAACATTCAATGCCCTGACCTTTCGCGGACAGGATAACCGCTTCAGGTCGCACGGCGAAAACGACTTTGCGTGCTGCATGAAACGCGTAAGCCGTGGATATGGCAACACTCGCGCCATGAATGTTGACGCTGGCCTGTTTGCCCAAAACGGTGACTTCCGTCTCTGCCGTATTGATCGAGGGGTCGCCGAATAATTTCGCCACGTTCAATGTGGCGGGCCGCAAGTAAATATCTTCCGGTGATGCCAGCTGCACAAACTTCCCGCCCGCAAGCACGGCGATACGATCCGCCAGCGCCATCGCCTCTTTATAATCCTGCGTCACATAAAGCACCGTCGCTCCTGACTGGCGCAGCAGACGTGGCAATTCAAGCCGCATTTCAAAGCGCAATTTGGCATCCACGTTGCGCAGGGGATCATCCAGCAGCAGGATTTTCGGTTCTGCGGCCAGAGCACGGGCAAGTGCCGTGCGTTGTTTCTGCCCATTGGATAATTCTCGCGGCGCGTGACCAAGCACATGGTCAATCTTCAACAACTTGGCAACACGCGCCACTCCAGAAGATATTTTTTCGGCACTGGACTTCGACGCGCGCAAGGGTGCTGCGATATTTTCCGAGGCTGACATATGAGGGAACAGCGCAAAATTCTGGAACGCCATGCCGATGCCGCGATGTTCCGGGGCAATATCTGCCGCGTCTTCACCATTGAGCTCAATACGGCCGCTTGTGGGTTCTTCGACGCCAGCGACCAAACGCAGCAGAATGGTTTTACCTGTTCCGGAGCCCCCGAAGATGACAACGATTTCGCCGGCATCAGCAGTCAGATCAAGCCCTTCGAAGACCTGGAATGCACCGTAGGATTTCGAGAGGGATGTGATGGCGAGGCTGCTCATCCTTTGACGGCTCCAAGCGACAGGCCTTCAACCAGATAGCGCTGCGCAAACATGGCGAGGACAAAGGTGGGCAGGATGGAGAAAACGATAGCGGCTGCGATTTGTCCGTATTGAATGCCGGAGGCTGTGACGAAAGCGAGGGCGCCCACGGTGACGGGTTGCTTGTCCGCAGAGGCCAACACCAGCGCGAAGACGAAGTTGTTCCATGCGAAAATAAAGGCGAGCAACCCAGCGGCGGCAATGCCTGGAAGCGCCAACGGTATCGCGACTTTCCAAAAGGTCTGAAACCAGTTGTATCCCGCGATCCGGTGGGCGTGTTCGATGTCTGGGCTCAGGTCTTCGAAATAGCCGCGCACGATCCAGAGGATGAGCGGCAAGCAGATGAGCTGATAGACCCAGATCAGGCCGATAAAAGTGTTGGTGAGGCCCAGGGTTTTAAAATAGAGCGAGAGTGGAAGCAGCACCAGCAAAGGCGGCGCGAAACGGAATGAGAGAAGTGTAAACGCAATGTCTTCACCAAGTCTGAATTTGAAACGGGCAAAGGCATAGGCAGCGGGCACGCCGAGGATGAGTGAGACGATCACCGATGCGCTGGACAGCAACACCGAATTCCCAAGGTTTCGCATGAAGTTCAGTTCGAGTGTTCCCGCAGCGGTTTTCATTTGTCCAGTGAGAAGCCCCACATAATTTTCCAAAGTCGGCGTGAAGAACACCGATGGTGGAATGCGGAGGATTGAGTCGTTGTTCTGGAACGACATCAAAAAAATCCAGAAGATCGGGAACATGAAAAATATCACGACGAGGCTGAGCAGCACGCCACGGATAATTTTTTCGAGGGCGGATGTGTGGTCCATGATCTACGCCACCCCATGCGCTTTCTCGCGCAGTTTCAGCCATTGCTTGATGAAGAGGTTCGACAGGAAATAGGTGATGGCCCAGAGGATGACCATCAGGGCAGCGGAGCGGCCGACATTGGTGGCCTGGAAGAAGTCGAGATAGGCTTGCACCTGGAACACCAACAATTTGTCACCGGGCCCGCCTTGCGTCATGGCGTAGATGATGTCGAATTGTTGGATCGAGTCCAGGAGTCGAAAGAGTGTCGCCGTGAGGACGTAGGGCATCAACATCGGGAGCGTGATGCGGAAGAAGACGAAACTTCGCGGAACACCATCAAGCGCTGCGGCTTCGAAAGGTGCGGGTGGCAGCGAGCGCAATCCTGCGAGCAACAAGATCATGATGAAGGGGGTGTAGACCCAAACGTCAACCAGCACGACAGTGAACAAAGCAGTCGCCGGATCGGACCCCCATTTCATGTTGGTGACCCCCATCAAGGATACGAGATAACTCAGAATCCCGAAGTTGGGATTGGTCATCAGTTTCCACATCAGGGCTGCCAAGGCGGGTGCTGTCATGAGGGGCAGCAAAAGCAATATGGAAATAAAATTGTTGAGGCGCGAACGCTTCTGCAACAGCATTGCGATACCGAGACCCAGCAGCAATTCGACGACAACCGTGACGCCAGCGTAAACCAGTGAAATTTTCAGCGTGTTCCAAAATTTTGGATCGGTGAAGAAGTTCAGATAATTCTGGAACCAGATGAAACCCTTCATGGCGGGAAGGTTCAGGCGGTAGCGCAACATGGAATAATAGACTGCGGTGAGAAAGGGAATGAGAATGCCAATGCACATCAACAATGCAGGCAGGCTGAGAAAATACGGCAGCGCCTTTCGCACGAAGCGGGATTGTTTGATTGTGGTTGTGGTCATGGGTGTTTCGGTTGAGTTGGTTGAGAGAAAGGGACCTCATCAGCCCTTCGGGCAGCTTCTCCAGAGGAGAAGCGACTAGATGTTAGACCTCCTTCAATATTTGAAGTTGGGGGAGGTGCGTCAACCAGTCCCTTCCCCTCTGGGGAAGGTGCCCGAAGGGCGGATGAGGTCCCTTCCCTTATGCGCGGGCTCCAGGGAGTGAAAACCCGCGCACAGGGTGTGCCTTAGCCGAGGCCGGCTTCGGCCAGTTTCTTGTCCATTTCGGCAGCCATGGCATCCAGGCCTTCGTCGACTGGAATTTCCTTGGACACCATTTTCTGCAGGTTTTCTGACCACAGGGTTGTCAGGTCGAAGAACAGCGGTTGTGCAGTGAAGTAGATCTTCGCGCCCGGAGCCGACACATCATGCTGGTTCAGGTAGCCTGGATACTTCTTGTCGATGCGGCCACGGAATTCCTCATCCTTCCACACAGAAGCGCGAACCGGATTGACGAAGTCCATTTTGCGGGCGCCGAACAGGTCATGCTCAACGGAGGTTGCCCATTGCATGAAGTACCATGCCGCGTCTTTCTGGGTGCCTGCATTGTTCATGGCGAGTGACCAGATCCAGACGTTTGGTGTGGGAGCAGTAGCAGCAGGGTTTGCCGCAAACGGGGCGTAACCCAGGTTGCCGGCTTCCTTGTTGTCGCCGCCGTTCATGAAGTAGCCCAGAATATCAGCGTCGAAAATCATGGCGGAAGCGCCTGCACCCAAGTCAGTGCCGACTTGGTACCAGGTGTAGCTGGCCCAATCTTTCGGACCGGAATCCTGGATCATTTTCACCCAGTCCTTGTGGAAGGACTTGGAGCCTGCCGAGTTCATGGCGGCTTTCAATTTGCCATCGGCAACGTTGAAATCCTTTTCCCCAAAGTTGGCATAGCCCGAGAGGAAGCCCGGATGGATCGACGCCCAGGAGCGTGAACCGCGCACACCAATGCCATAAGGTCCACCCAGGTCTTTCGACAGCTTGGCTGAGGTCTCAACCATTTCGCCAAGGTTCTTTGGCGGCTCAACCTTGACCTTGTCGAACATCTTCTTGTTGTAGGAGATGTTGTTGAGTTCATATCCCCAAGGCATGCACCACTGCTTGGCATCAGCGGAACCCAAGGCACCACCCGGAACACCGTTCCACGATGTGGAAGCGCGCAGGCCCGGCAACACATCGTCCCAATTGAAGTTGGGATTGGTCTTGGCGGGGTCTTTGATATATTCGTTGAGATCGGTGATCCAGCCAGCTGGACCATAGGTCCAGGTCATATAGGCACCGGTCATGAAGGCATCATATTCCGTGGAGCCTGACGAGAGTGCCGCCGTCACCTTGTCGAAGTAGACATCTTCGGGGAATACGTCCCAGCTCACATCCATGCCCGTCAAATCCTTGAAGGTCTGGATGTTGGCGATCATGGCGTCGGCATAGGGATGCTTGTTCAGGAGCAGCTTGATTTTCGAGTCCTTGAATTTCATCCAGTCGAAATCAGCGGCCATGGCCTTGGTTTGTGCAGCTGTGATCAGCGCACCTGCCGCACCGGCGCTGAGGCCGAGCTTGCCTGTGGCTTGCAGCAATTCGCGGCGGCTCATGCGACCGCCTACGAATGCGTCGAACAGGCCTTTTTCTTTGTCATACATTCCAGAATCCTCCAGTGATGTTGAAACAGCTTTTATTGCTTGGATTTGACGAGGCGGCGAGCTGTCGCCTCATCGGTTATCAGGCCGTGCAAAAGTCCACTTGCGAGAATGGAACGTGTGGCCTGAATCTTGGACGTGCCGCCCACAAGGGCGACAATTTTATGGGATCTGAGATCGCTCATGCGCGGGGCCATGGCGCGATCAGACAAGGGGTGCGGCATATGTGTGCCGTCGGCCAAAAAGAACTGGCCAAGAATTTCAGCGCAGGCACCGGAGGTGACCACGCTCTCAACATCATCCTCATCAACCATGCCGCCGGATGCAATGAAGCTTTTACGGTCCACTTCGCCAATGCCTGCAATGTAGATATCGGCATCGCGTGCCATCGCGATAACGTCGGACACACCATATTGCGACTCGAGGACTGCACGGTCTTTCGCGGTGTTGGCGAAAAATGGAACCGGCATGACATAGCTTTCAGCTGATGTGCGTTCCGCCAATCGGTGAATCACATCAAAGGGACTGGCAGCGAAGCGGCGCGTCAATCCACCAAGCAAAGACACGAATTTGGTTTTGCCTGCGTTGACGCTCGGCATCATCTCAACGGCAGCAGCAAGCGTGCGACCATGGCCCATGCCGATGAGATTGTAGGTTTCGTTTTCGATGATGTTACGGAGGTAACGGGCACCTGCCGTGGCGAGAGTACGCAACGGCAATGCGCCTTCATCGATGTTGGGAACGACTTCGCAATGTTTGAGTCCGAATTGCAATTTCATTTGCTCTTCAAGTGCAATGCAACCCGCAATCGGGCCTTCGACAAAGACGCGGATCAGGCCTTCAGCTCGGGCTTTGGCGATAAGACGATGCGCCTTGGTGCTCTGCACACCCAATATCTCTGCCACCTCACCTTGGGTTTTGCCACCAGCAAAATGCAGCCAGGCAGCACGGGCGGCCAGGGCGGCTTCCTCGTCAACTGGCAATGCTGGGGACATTTGGTTCAAGGCCTCTCCCGTCGCGTTTGAATTATTTTTCTTATCTTGCAATATTTTGCATACCACCCCTCAAGTCAAATGAATTCGTCGCTGCATCGCAACACGATCATGCAACTTCAGAGCTTCTGAACCCTACTTCATAAGGGTGAGGGCGAATTGCTGGCGAGGTGGTATAAGCCACCGTCAATTCTTTTGCAGGTCATGCCCATGCCAGCCGAAAAGCCGTTTGTGACGGAACTCAAAGACTACAAGCCAACAGATTACATCGTCTCACACGTTGACCTGCATGTCATTCTTGATGCCAGCATGACCAGCGTGAAAAGCAGCTTGCAGCTGAGCCCAAGGCCAAGCGGTAAAGCGAAACTGGTTCTCGATGGTGAAGATTTACAGCTGATCTCAATCAGCATTGACGAACGGATCCTTGAACCAACTGAATATGCATACAGCGACAACAAGCTGACCATCCACCAACCCCCCGCCCATGCATTCACCCTTCGCATAATCCAATTGTGCAATCCTGAAGCCAACAGCAAATTATCCGGGCTTTATCTTTCGAAGGGAACCTACTGCACGCAAATGGAGGCCGAAGGTTTTCGCCGGTTTGCCTTCATGTATGACAGGCCGGATGTGATGGCCACTTACACGGTACGTATTGATGCACCAAAAACACTGCCGGTACTTTTGTCCAACGGCAATCTCGTCGCTGCCGGTGACAGCTACGACGAAAATCGTCACGTTGTGGAATGGCATGACCCGCATCCCAAGCCCACCTATCTGTTCGCCCTCGTTGCCGGCAATCTCGGTTCTGTACACGACAACTTCACTACGGCGAACGGTCACGATGTGCTGCTTGGCATTCATGTCGAAAAAGGAAAGGAAGATCGCTGCGCTTGGGCCATGCAATCTCTGAAGGCATCCATGCTCTGGGACGAGCAGCGCTTTGGCCGCACATATGACCTCAATGTCTTCAACATTGTCGCCGTTTCTGATTTTAATATGGGTGCCATGGAAAACAAGGGCATCAATATTTTCAATGACAAATACATTCTGGCACGGCCCGACACTGCAACAGACTCAGACTATGTGAACATCGAGCGCATCATCGCCCACGAGTATTTCCATAACTGGACAGGCAATCGCATCACTTGCCGAGACTGGTTTCAACTCTGCCTGAAAGAAGGTCTTACCGTTTTCCGCGACCAGGAGTTTACGTCTGATCTGCGCTCACGTGCCGTTAAACGGATTGAAGACGTGAAGACATTGCGGGCCAGGCAGTTTCCAGAAGATCAAGGCCCGCTCGCCCACGCCGTACGACCATCAAGCTACATCGAAATCAACAATTTTTACACACCGACGATCTATGAAAAAGGTGCCGAAATCTGCCGCATGATGCTGACCATGCTGGGGCAAGACACCTTTCGCGACGGAACAGATTTGTTCTTTGAAAGGCATGATGGTCAAGCAGCCACAGTGGAGGATTTCCTTCGCTGCATGGCCGATGCCTCTGGCCGCGACCTGACACATTTTTCAAAATGGTACGACCAGGCAGGAACTCCCGTTGTCAGAGTGAAAACATCGCATGACGAGGCTGCGCAGGAATTCAAGGTCGAGATTTCACAGCATACCCCCGACACACCGGGGCAGACCAACAAACCGCCGCTTCACATGCCACTCTCACTCGGCCTTCTGAGCAAGCAGGGCGACGAGCTTCCACTTCTGACCAAGGAGAATGTTCCACTGCACAGTGGAATTTTGGAAGTGACAGAAGCCAATGTCACGGTAACTTTCCGCCACATGAAACAACGGCCGGTGCTGTCGATCAACCGCGCATTTTCTTCTCCTGTTATCGTAGAGAGCGACGCTTCTGACGACGACCTGCTGGTTCAGATCGCACACGACAGCGACAGCTTTAACCGCTGGGAAGCCTCACAGACATCGGCCCGGCGATTCTTGCTGAAGGCTTATGATGGTATTCAAGCTGACGTCTCCGCTTACGCAGATGCTCTGCTGGAAACCTTGAAGACAACTTCACTCGACGACGCCTTCAAGGCCTTGATGCTACAATTGCCTGGTGAAGCAGAGATTACCGCACTCATCGGCAGGAATGTTGATGCAACGCGGATGCACGCAGCAAGGGTTCAAGTGTTGCTGGCATTGTCAGATCGGCTGGAGGGCAAATTGCAAAAAATCCTGCGGCAAACGTTGGAAGTTGGTCCCTACCAGCCTGATACGCAAGGCACCGCAAGGCGCAGCTTGCGGTTGGCAGCATTGGCGCTTCTGGCTTATGCCAAACCATCCGAAGCCGTCTCCATCGCCCAGACTGATTTTGAAGCTGCCAGCAACATGACGATCAGTGCTGGTTCACTTTCAGCTGTGCTGTGCGTAACAGACAATCGGGTCGATCAAATGCTCGACCGATTTTACCAACGCCATGCCCATGATCATTTGCTTTTGGACAAGTGGTTCATGCTGCAAGCGGCCAGACCTGTAGCAAATCCCGCCCACAGAATTGGAACGCTAACGAAACATTCCGCCTTCAATTTCAAAACCCCCAACCGCGTTTATGCTTTGCTGGGTGGATTCACTGCAAGTAATCTGTCGGGCTTCCACGCCGCTGATGGCAGTGGTTACAAACTCATGGCCGACGTCACTATCACTCTCAATGCAATCAACCCTCAGGTCGCGTCGCGCATCGCCACATGCTTTCGCAGTTGGAAACAATATGATGTGACACGTTCCATGCAAGCCGCCGCTGAAATGCGCCGTATTCTTGCGACACCTGGCCTTTCAAGAGATGTTTATGAGATCATTTCAAGAACATTGGCCTGATCCGGCTGATTAATCGAATCACAGAGTCATTCAGGGGTTGGCAAATCAGATTCGCAGGCGGTAATCCTCAGGTCACGTGTGTCGGAACCCGTTTGTTGTTGCAGAGTGCCAGTTTCCGTTCCTGACGCAGATCATATTATCGTATCGGAACCGTAACGTTGCAGAAAGCCCAGATCAGGGAACTGTTCTTGAAAGAGCGCGCATTGCGCCTGCCCCTGCCCTTTCCGGGGCACGATGGCTTCAAGGTCAGTGAAACAGCGCTCCGCCGTTTGGTCACTGTGATGACTGTTCTCTTTCTTGTCACATTGGCCGCAGCCATTGCCTCGCAACTGCTTGAAAGCCGTGACAGGCAAATGGCTGATGGTGCCGATCTCACCTTGTTGCAAGCTGACTACACGGCGCAGCGCTTGCGCGAGCAGGCACAGATTGCCGCTTCCGAAAATCGCACCCTCACCACATTTGGCTCCGTTGACCTTCTCAATGCATTGTCTGCCAATGCACAAAAAGCTGGCCGCCGGTTTCTTGTGGTTGACCCTGCTGGCAAAATTACCGCTGCTGTGCCTGACGACAACAAACTTGTGGGACGCAATGCCGGCGACGTGTTGGGTACAGCCTATTTTACTGCCAGCGAAATTGACTCAAACGTATTGAAGCCGGTGACACTGGGTGACGGACG
>CAXTLE010000013.1:0-25119 GCA_964244855.1 uncultured Aestuariivirga sp.
GTTCAATGGCAGAACGGCAGCTTCCCAAGCTGCATACGAGGGTTCGATTCCCTTCACCCGCTCCAAAACATTGAAGCGATTACAAACGTAGGGCATTCATCAATTCAGGCGTTTTTCATGAAGCGAGGGCGCTTGCATTTCGCAGCGGTCGACCTTCCACAGCGGCCTGTGCTGCATGCAGGATGGCATTCGCGTCGATGCCATGGTGATGATAGAGATCCGAAATTGTTCCGGTTTCGCCGAAATGTTCAACGCCCAGAGCTTTCACCAAGTGACCCTTCACACCGCCGAGCCACGCCAGTGTAGCGGGATGACCATCTATGACCGTGACAATGGCACAGTCGCGGGAGAGTGGCGCAAACAGGCGCTCAACATGACTGAGCGCGCTGTGGTTGCCACGTTGCCTCGAACGTTCAGCAGCCTGCCAGCCGGCATTCAGACGATCTGCAGAGGTAATCGCGAATATACCAATATCGCGGCGGTCTTCTGCGATAAGTCCTGCCGCTGCGATAGCTTCTGATGCGACGACGCCCATGTAGGCGACGATCACTTCGGCATTGGGGCCAGGCTTTCGCAGCCAATAGGCGCCGTTGACGATGTCTTGGGTGAGCTCTGGGGTCATGGTGCGAACTGGTTGTTCAAGTGAGCGCGTCGAGAGGCGGAAATAGACTGATCCCCCGGTTTCATCGCGCAGCCATGTGGTCTCGTCCCGGTCACCTTCACCGTCGCGCTGCAAGTAGTTGAATGACCAGCGCAGCAAGACAGCGAGCTCATCGACAAAAGCGGGTTCAAAGGCCGCCAGGCCATCTTGTTTCAGGCCAATCAGCGGCGTGCCGATGGACTGATGTGCGCCGCCCTCCGGGGCCAGGGAAATGCCAGACGGTGTGGCCACAACGATAAAGCGAGCACCTTGATAGCAGGCGTAGTTCAAGGCATCGAGGCCGCGTTCGATGAAGGGGTCATAAAGCGTGCCGATGGGAATGAGCCGCTCTCCAGTGATGGAATGCGACAGACCAAGAGCTGAGAGCATGATGAAGAGATTCATCTCGGCAATGCCCAGTTCCAGGTGTTGCCCAGAGGGTGAGAACTCCCAGGTGAATGTCGATGCGATTTTTTCTTTCTTGAATGTGTCGGCCATCGCGTCGCGCGCAAACAGGCCACGCTTGTTGACCCAGCCGCCGAGATTGGTGGAAACTGTGACATCAGGTGCCGTTGTCACGATGCGGTCTGCAATCGGTTCATGCGACGAAGCGAGCCCACTCATGATCAAGCCAAAGCCTGCCTGCGTCGACATGCTCGGTGAGGCACGATAGGGCAGCGTTTGCGGAACGGGAATGGCAGATGCAGACAATCTTCTTCGCCCACGCTGAACAAATGGAACCTGTTTCAAAGCCGTTGCAAATTTTTCATGAGGGATGCCGAGCGCCTCAAATTTCTCCCACTCCTGACCGGAGCGCACGCCCATTTGCCCTTGCCAAACTGCCATCTGGGAGGGGTTCATCAGACCTGCATGATTATCCTTATGGCCTTGAAACGGCAGGCCGTAGCCTTTGATGGTGTAGGCAATGAAACAGGTGGGGCGATCATGTTGTGCAGCTGTTTCAAAGGCATTGACCAAACTTGGCAGATCATGACCGCCAAGGTTTGTCATCAGCTTTCCAAGCTCAGTGTCAGAATATTTTTCAATCAGGCGGGTTGTTTCACCCTGATCGCCAATTTCATCAAGCAGACGTTTGCGCCACGCTGCACCGCCTTGATAGGCGAGGGCGGAATAGAGCTGATTGGGGCAAGTGTCGATCCACTGCTTCAAGCGCTCACCGCCCGGTTCGGCAAAAGCGGTCTGCATCAAGGAGCCATATTTCAGGATCACCACATCCCATCCGAAATTCCGGAAGATGGTTTCAAAGTGTTGCTACAGGCCCTCGCGAATGACGGCATCCAGACTCTGGCGGTTGTAATCGATGATCCACCAGCAATTGCGAAGCCCATGCTTCCAGCCCTCGAGCAGGGCCTCAAAAATATTTCCTTCGTCGAGTTCGGCGTCACCGACCAGGGCGACCATGCGGCCCTCAGGCCAGTCCTTGGCCCAGCCATGGTCTTTCACATAGTCCTGCACCAGTGATGAGAACAATGTTTGGGCCACACCCAGACCCACAGAGCCTGTCGAAAAATCCACATCGTCCACATCCTTGCTGCGTGAGGGATAAGACTGCGCACCTTTGAAGCCGCGAAAATTGACAAGGTTTTCGCGGGTTTGATTGCCGAACAGATATTGCAAGGCGTGGAATACGGGGGCGGCATGTGGCTTGACAGCGACACGATCTTGCGGTCTCAGAATTTTTCCATACAGCGCCGCCATGATGGTGACGAGCGACGCAGAAGACGCCTGATGCCCGCCAACTTTCAGGCCGTCGGAATTATCGCGCAAATGATTGGCATGGTGAATAGTCCATGTCGAAAGCCAGAGTATTTTCTGCTCCAGTGCAGCCAGAAATTTGTTACTGTTGGATGACATTTAAAGAGTTCCTTCCCCCTTGTAGGGACGGATTTTTGAATCCAACACCTCGTCATTCCCGCGAACGCGGGAATGACGAGGTGTTGTGGACCGGTTTCAATTGATTTTAGAGCGCTCTGGCTTTGCCTCTCGTTTCGCCGTTACGACCCCAGACCATACCCACGCGTCGTGTCGCGCATCACCGTCAGTATTTCATCTTGCTCTGGCGTGGTTGTGCGGCTCTGGGCTTCGGTTGTGCCACTTGCTGTGGCTGCCAGTGGAATATCAGGGTGGCCGTGTTCGCCAACCATGGCCATGGCCCAGCGCGAGAAGGCGCGGGGTTTTGAACCGCCCTCCTGGCACAATTGCACCGAGGCATGGCGTGGATCTTTTTCAATATGGGCGTAGAGGGTGCGGACCGCCTTTTCACCGCCCTCAAGGGTTTGCGCAAACCAGCCGTCATAATAGAGTAAAGCGCCGGTTATGCCGAGGCCAGTGTTTTTTGCGCGTGCGTTACGCAAAATATTGCCCAACTCGGTATCAAGCTTTGCAGCAGGTATTTTGCTTTTGCTGCGATAGATCAGCCTGAAGACCAATTCAGCGGGCTTCTTGTTGACGGTGGCACTTGCCAGTTCAGCGTTGGTCACAGCAGTTCTCCCAAATCTTTCAACTCACAGCAACTCGGCCCCACCACCCAGCGCGGGGCCAGAGGTTGGATCATAATCATCGGGCTTCTTCGCAATCAGCGTTTGTGTGGTGAGGATCAGGCCTGCAACTGATGCTGCGTTGCGCACGGCGCTATATGACACTTTCACCGGATCGACGATGCCTGCCGTTACCATGTCAACCATCGTGCCATTGCGGGCGTCGAGCCCGTGGCCATTGCTCCCCTTGGTCACTTTCGCAACTTCAGCCGCACCATTGAGACCCGCATTTGCGGCGATATAGAACAGCGGCATGCTGAGGGCGCGTTGCAAAAGTTTTGCACCCTGCTTCTTGCTGCCTTCGAGGCCCTTGATCAATTTATCGAGTTGCGGGGCAATTTTGAGCAGCGCCAAACCACCACCGGGCACAATGCCTTCTTCTATCGCGGCGCGAGTTGCATTGATCGAATCCTCAATCAATTGTGTGCGGCGCTTTTGTTCAACCGGCGTTGCACCACCGGCCAGTATCATGGCCGTGCCACCTGACAGTTTGGCAATACGCTCCTGGAACTTGTCACGCTCGATATTTTCCGGTGCGGCATCATATTGGCGCAACACCTGTTCACGACGTGCAGACACTTTCTTGGGGTCGCCATTTCCAGCGGTGATGAGTGTTTTCGAAGACGAGATGCGCACCTGCCGCGCTGTGCCCAAATCATGCAACTCGGTTTTCTCGAGCTTGCCGCCGAGATCAGCAGAGACAACTTTGCCGCCCGTGGTGATGGCAATGTCTTCGAGCATGGCTTTGCGCCAGTGGCCATATTCAGGCGGGTGAATGGCGGCCACTTTGAAGTTGTGCTTCTCGCGGCGTTCCAGCAATTGCATGATCACAGGCGGTGCTACTTCTTCAGCGATGATCAACAGCGGACGACCGCTTTTTTCAATCAGCGACAACACACCATGTAATTGATCCATGGTCTGGATCTTATGATCGGTCATCAGGATAAACGGGTTGTCGAGCACGACCTGCATTTTCTCGACATCGGTCACCATGTGATGTGAGAGATAGCCACGCTCAAAGGCCATGCCTTCAATGACTTCGAGTTTTGTCTCGACGGTGTTGCCAAATTCCACTGCGACGATGCCGTGGTTGCCAGCGCGGGCAAAAGCTTCTGCTACCATTTTACCCAATGCCGCATCATTGGCGGCAATACTCGCAACAGCCAGCAGACCTGCAGCACCATTCACAGATTTTGCTGAACTTTTGAGAGCGGCAATTGTTTCAAGCACGGCAAGCTCAAGACCTTCGACAAGTTCAACAGGATTGGCACCTTTCTTGAGGCATTTCAAACCGTCTTGCACCAGCACATCGGCAAGCACTGTGGCGGTTGTGGTGCCGTCACCCGCAACTTCGTTAGTCTGCTTCGACACTTCGCGCAAAACCTGTGCACCCATGTTTTCGAAGGGGCATTCCAGTTCAATCTCGCTGGCAATGCTCACACCGTCCCTGGACACGATGGGCGTACCGATGGGGCGATCCATGATGGCATTCATGCCCTTGGGACCAAGCGTTCCGCGCACGGCCTTGGCGAGTTTGGCAACACCGCGTCCGAGCGCCTGGCGCGCTGCATCGTCATGAAGCATGATTTTGGGCATTGGGTATCCTCACCATTTGATGTTGTTTTTAGATCTGCGTTAACCCGCAGTTTTAGAAACCTGGAACATAAGGCGTATCAAGATCAAAGCGCACCGCCAGCAAGCCCCGGCAAAGCGCTCCGTTAAATTCGGCATTGACGCCAATGCGGCGCAATCCCGAAACATAGGCCGCGTAGGTTTCGCTTTTCAGAGCTGCTCCCTCGCAGGTGATGAATGCCAAAGCGTCGGGCCGGATAGGACCGACGACATGTCGCCGCTCGAAATAGCGGTGCAGCAATTTTTGGCCTTCTGCGTCAAGCGGCAGACACTCGAGATCACTGAGAGTCAGTGTCACAAGTGTTTCCGGCACATGCCCCGCCGCAGTGAGGTAATTCAGCAGGGCAACTTGCCGCCGCTGGAAGGCCTTCACCAAAAATGTCTGGCGAATGTCATCAAGGTTGCCATCGGCTTCCGTACCAAACGTATCCTGAAATGACAGGCCTTGTGACAATCCAGCATTGATTTTTTCGGCGTACATATGTTCGCCGAGCACAACGGTCACGCCCTTGACCCAGTCCAATGTCTGCACGGCCTGGCGCATGTCATCGGCCATCAGAAACGAAAAATTGGCAGCACACCAATAGGTCGGCAGGCGAAAGCCGATGTGAACGTGGTTGTCCTCATCCACATCGGCGTTGGTCACAAATTTCAACTCAACCACAGACTCATCAAGCTCAGGATCAGTGACCGATTGCAGACAAGCCCAAACCTGGGCCTGTCTGTCGGGTATCACTGAATTAAGATCAGCGAACACATTCATGCTACTCAACCTTTTGTGTGAACGGCCTCGGAGAGATGGGCGTAACCACCGCCTGCCTTGATCCGCTTTTTCTGGGCTTCAATATCGATGCCGTAGAGTTTTGCGGCATTGAGACCGAGAATCTTGGTCTTGATTTCCTGAGTCAAAACCTGGCCGGTTTCCTTGCTGACATCGTCCGGAATTTCGAAAGCCATGAACTTGTCAATCAACCACTTCGGAGTCCAGATGCCATAGTCGCTGCCATAAAGAATTTTGTCAGGACCAAGCCAGAACAGCAGTTCTGAAATGATATGGGCAAAATAGGCAGGCCGCGAATGAATGAACGGCAGCGCCACTGCAAGACCGGCGTAGACATTGGTCTCCTGCGTTGCAATCCAGCAGAAATCATCAAGACGTGGCAGGCCGCAATGTTCGATGATGAAGTTCATGCCCTGGAAGTCGGTGGCCACGTCATCCACATCAGCCACGTCAAACGCGTCGCGGTTGAGAGGCAGAATGGTGGGGCCTTTATGGACATGCAGATTCTTGATGCCGAGCTTTTGTGCAGCTTCAATGAATTTATAGGCCGCCTTGTCTGTAAGTTTGTAACCTCTGGACTCACCCTTCCACTCTGCGGTGTAGATCTTGGCGCCGGTGACTTTGTACTTTTCCACCATCTCGTGTAAATGCTCGAGGCCCTTGGTGCCGTCGCGAGGATCAAAGGCGGTGTTGAGGATGAAGCGATCAGGGTGGGCCTTCTTCATGGCCGAGCTGCGCACCGTGGTGTTGAAGCCATTTTTGTAGAAATCTGTGAGATACGTCGGTTGCAAAATTGCCATGTCGTCATATCCGTTGACGAACAAGTCGTTGTACATGGTCTCGGCGCTGTACTTCTCGAATTTGTCCTTGGGCCAACGCTCTTCGGCGGGGCTTAAGCCATTGTGATAGGCGTAGAAGCATTCAATGAATTGCTTGCCATGAACGTTCTTCTGATTGGCGGGGCTGCCATCCCAAAAATGTGTGTGACCGTCGATGACGAATATCTCTTCGCCCTTGGCTGTTCTATACATGTCGATCCTCCCGTTTATGGCATTCCGTATTTTTGTTTTTGTTTGGAAATGGAACGGGCGTTTGCCCATTCCACCGAGTCTCAATTATTTACACGATGTATTCCATCATCTCGTTCATATCGCCAAAACAGATGATGGTATTGTCGTCGACCATCACCATGCGACCATAATGTGTAGACGTTGAAATCTCGAACAGATGCGGTGTCATGTCACGACCCAGCTCTTCAGAAATCTCGTCCATTTTGAAAATCATTTTTCCATCCCCGTCAATGCGGATCATGGCAGGCATGAATGTGACAGATGTATTCTTGTGTCGTCCCATCACCGCAGCAATGGCGCGCGCTTCAACACTATCATTCATTGTCACGCCGCACTGAAATGACACTGTGTCTTTGAATTCAATATCTTTCATGGCTTTGAAAATATTGGTTGGTTCTTGCAACATGTTAGTCTCCTCAAAGTTCTCAAATTATGTTTTCGACGGACTATTTCAGACTGGCGGGAAGTTTCAGATTGAGCTCCGAAGCTATGCCCTTGATGCGGTTCTTGGCGCGATCAAGTGAGTCGGCAAAGGTGACGACTTTTACGCGTGGTTGTGACCAGATGGGCTGCAAGTTGTTGGCAGCAGCAAGCGCCAGTTCAACATGCTTTGCAAACCATTTGTTGAACAACATCGTGTTGGCCTTGCCATGTTCTGGATCTACGTCGAGCAGGTGGAACAATTCCACTGTGTTGGCGAGGTTGCGCTCATAGTCAGCTTCCGCAGCAGAAACCACCGACGGCGTTATGAAGTCATTCTGGGCGGCAGCGGCTTGCATCAGGAAGCCTGAACGGAACAGTTCACCAACAAGTGGCTCAAACACCAGATTGGTCGCAAAATATTGCTCGAGATAGTCATCTGAACCCATGATCGATTCAATGGCCTTGCGCGTGCCCTGCCAAATCGGATCTTCCATCCAGTTCTTCTTGCCGGCAGCATTGTCAAAGCCTTCGATATCAAGACCAATTTCGCTGAGATAAAGTGTGAGGTCCTGGGCAAAGCGAAGCTTGTAAGACGAGTTGGTGAGAATGGCGTTGTTGATCATCTGGGTATAGCCATAGCGCTGGGCCTGCATCGTAGATGTGCCAAGCCCAAATTCGGCATGCTTGTAGGCACCCAGATGGTTCTGCAATATTTTCACCCAAGCCTTGTCAAAGCGCGCAGGTGCACCAGACTTCCGTCCATTTTCGATGGTGTTTTGCACCATGCCGCAAATGGTGGATTGACGTTGATAGTGGGTGCGTTCCCACTCTTGATCAATGGCACGGAATTGATGCCAGTTTGAACTCTTGGCCGAGGTCCAGTCCTTCGAATAGGTTGGTGTACCGTCAGGGAAAGAGATGATCCAGTCCTGCAACAGATAACGCTCAGGGTCAGGTTGCACATCAACTGTCATGTCTTCGTAGTGGCTGGCTTTGCGGGCCTTTGGCTCGAAGTAGTTATACTTGCGGCTGTCGGAGCCCGGAAAAACGGCTGATCCTGCTGCACCTGATTTAACCGGTGCTGTGGCTTTTTGTGGCTGTGCGCTCATATTATCCTCCCAAGTGGTTCAGTTGATGTTGCGATGTTATGGAAAGTGCCGTCATCGCGTTGCCGGCGTAAATTTGTCGAAGTAGATATGCTCGGGTTCAACCCCGTTTTGTTGCAGAACTGGCAAGAGGGCATCGATCATCGGTGTGGGACCACAACCGTAAGCGTCGATTTTGCCTTCGAGTTTTTCTTCACGCAAATGACGCAAGACAACTTCGTGAACAAAACCTGTATCACCTCCCCACTTGTCGTCATCGGTGGCGTGCGAGAGGGCGGGAATAAATTTAAAGTCTTTCAGTGTCGACGCGATGGCTGCCAGTTCATCGAGATAGAAAAGATCAGCGCGGGTGCGTGCGCCGTAGAAGAAGCGAATGGGCCGTTGTTCGCCGCTGGCAATATGATCAGACAAGATTGACCATAAAGGCGACATGCCGGAGCCACCGCCGATCAGCAACATCGGGCCGGGCCTTGCTTCGCGTCTGAAGCATGTACCATAGGGCCCCTTGGCCAAAATGCGGTCGCCGACGTTCAGTCCGCCATCCAGCAAGGATGAAAATGCGCCATTCGGATATTTCTTGATGATGAATTTCAGTTTTGTCGGTTCACCCGGCGCATTGGCCATGGAAAAAGCACGCGTGATGGACTTATCCGGCAGCGTTAAATCAACATATTGTCCAGCCCAGAATTTCAGCGGCTTTTCGATTTCAATTTCCAGTAACCGGATATCGTGCGTAAGTGATGTAATCTTCACCAGCTTGCCGCCAAATTCCTTGACGGCGATGGAACGGCTGAGAAGATCTGCATCAAAATTCAACAGCTCAACAGTGATGTCGCTATAGGCGTGGGTGCGACAGAGCAGAATATGACTGGTTTCGCTTTCGTAGTCAGGCAGGGCGAAGGTGGAATATTTCAGAAGCTCAATGTCACCATCGACAAGCTTGGATTTGCAACTTCCGCACTGGCCTTCCTTGCAGCCATGCATGAGGGAAATGCCCTGACGGAACGCAGCATCAAGAACAGTTTCGCCTTCTTCGACTTCCATCTCGATACCAAGCGGCTCGAAGCGAACCTTGTGAACCTGCACGTCGGACATTCAACAAACTTTCAAAACATTCTTCTTGGAATCGTTTCCGGGGATATGGGAGCCGCCGAAGCGGCCCCCATTTCCTTACGCAACTCAGTTACAGGGGTTGATCTTGAAGCCTTTGCGATACTCAACTGCGGCCGCTTCTTTCTCGGCGGCCGACAGTGCCCGGAAGCCACGAAGTGGGCTGCCAAGTTGATGTCCCCTGATATGGTCAAGCGTCCACATGTCTTTTTCTTCAAAGCGCAGATGGGGTTGAGCCACCATGGTCTTGCCGTCGGAACGGACAAAGCCAAGGTCCTTGACTGCATCGGCGATATCCCAGCCGTGGTAGCAATCTTCCCATTCACGGCGTCCGCTGAAGCGGCCCATTGCAGGAGTGGCGCGTCCTTCGTACTCGGCGGCGAAAGCCACCTTGTGCGTCCAACGGCAACCTTCTGAGCAATAGGTGTAGGTTTTGCCGTCAACTTCATCGTAACAGAAGTCTTCACGGATAAGGCAAGGCACCATGCAGCTCCAGCAACGATGAGGATAGGCGTAACCCACATCGGCATTGAACAGAATTTGGGTTTCGCCTGGCTTGCTCAACTTCTCATGCCATTTCCAGAAATCACCAAATTCAGCATACCAACCTGGATACTTGTGTTCGAACCACTCGAAGTCTTTTTCCTTCTGTGATTCAATGCGCCAGAAATTCACCGACCAGCCGACTGTAAAGAACTGTGCAGTCTTGTGGACATAGTTTTTCTTGACGATCCGGTCCCATGCAGCGGCCACGTCGTCGTGATGGATTTTAATGCCATACTTTTCCAGTGGCAGCATATAGGTGCGATAGTAATCTTCGTAGATCCAGCGATGCCAGAGTTCTGCGTAAGACTCCTTGTTCTTGTCGCGGTTGGTGGTGCCGTATTCGATGAATGTGCCGATGGCAGCATCAACAATCGCGTGGTTTTGCCAGAATGCATACTTCAAATCGCGTTCCAGCAATTGATGGTTCGATGGATCATTGATCATCGCCATCAACATGGAGTGACCATTGCCGATGTGGCGTGACTCGTCGGACTGTACTGACAAGAACACGGTTGGCAGGGCATAATCACCGTTACGGGCAGCTTCCGAAGGCATGGCCACAAACAAGGTGTTTGTGAATGCGGTTTCGGCAACCACTGTGAGGTAGATGTTTGCAGCGGTAATGGCATCACCGGTCAAGAAGCCTTCAGCGAACTGACGGCCGATTGTGGTGGCATAGCATTTACCGAATGCAGCTTCCGTGATGTCAAAACCAGCTGGATCGATATAGTTTTCCATGTACCACTTCTTCAGGTTCATCTGAATGGTGGAGTGACGGAATTCATCAACCATTTGCATGGTCATGCCGGTACGGAGTTCTTCACCTGGTGCAAGACGGGCAACCATGGCCATGGAACGCGCTGCTGAAATTTCTGGAAAAGGAATGATGGCCAGGAACAGCTTCATCCATTCAACCCAGCGGGGTTCAACATTGCGGAACATGTCACCGCGCAAAGCGGCATCCAATGCGCCATAAACGCGGTTGTCTTTTTCTTCCTGCATCGGGAAGTACGACCGCAAAACCTGTTTCATGGGGTCGCGCGGCGTCTTCGAAATCTTGTAGTCTGTCGGGAAGGTCATCGCTTCCTGAACGTAGCTTGGTGTCCAGCCCAGATCCGCGACACGACTTGCAGCTTCTGCAATCGTAATGCCCTTCTGCGCTGTAATTTTATTAAGTGTTAGACTGGCTGACATTTCCTTCTCCTCTTCGATAATGCGATAGGCTTTTCTTCGGCAGGCAAATCAGGACTGCTTGTCGTTTTCCGTCTTAGGATTCATAAGCTTCTGGGCTTATGAGCAACCACAGTTTGCGCTGTGGGTGTGGCTTGGCTTGATGCCGGGCTTTTGACCCGCCTTGGCATCGTCGCGTTTGATCAGGGGTTTGCCTTCAGCGATGAAGCGCGCTGACAGGATGAGCGTTCCCATGGCAAAATCCTTGCCGTGCTCGGCAATCATTGCCTCGGTGATACGTGCCAATTGCACGAAGTAAATATCCTTGGATTTTTCTTCAGCGCTCATTTCTGGCGTATCAATAGATGGCAAGGGTCCAAAACGGTTTGTCTGGCTGGCGGTTGTTGATTTGAGTTCAAATTTCTGCATCATGAATGTCCTGCACGTTGATGTTCATTCGACGAAGGCCCGGTTTCAAATTCCAGCAGAGACGTGTTGAGCCATTCACGTTCCACAACAAGGCGACGATGCTCTTCTTCCAATTTGTGCAGACGCGCCGTTACTGTGTTGAGTTCTGCCTGTGCATTGGCACCGGCATCTGGCGCATTCAGATTGCGTAACGCGACTTCACGCTCAATCTCAGCACCGCCTTTTGCACTTTCATTCTTCAACTGCTGCTCGTTGTTCTGGATCATGCCCATGATGAGCTTGTGCCGGTCCAACATGTGTTGTCGCGCAAGCTCAAGTTCCCTGGCTTCGTCTTCTGTGATCTGCGGTCCGCGACTGCTGGCACTCATATGCATCACCTCGCTGACTGAAACGATCATGGGATTAACACCGCGCGACCATGGATTTTGCCATGGTGGAGATCATGCAAGGCGTCGTTGGCCTGGGCCAATTTATATTCTTTGGTGTGAAGGTTGACGAGGCCGCGATCAGCCAAGGCCATCAACTCAACCAGTTCGGCATAAGTACCAACCAGATTGCCAACGATAGTTTTTTCCGATGTGATCATGTCGAGGGTTGGAAGCTCGATTTTGCCACCATAGCCGACGATATAGTAATATCCGCCATTGGACGTCATGGCCAAACCCTTGGCAATGGCTTCGCCTTCACCGACAAAATCAATCACGGCCTCAGCACCGCGACCACCCGTCAAGGCCAACACGGCCTCAACTTCATTACCGTCGGCCTTGACGAGGTGATGCGCGCCGCAGGTCTTTGCCAGTTCCAGTGATTTATCTGACCGGTCGACAACGATGATTTCTGCGGCACACAATGCTGCGAGGACTTGGATACCTATATGGCCGAGCCCACCAGCGCCAATGACAACGGCATATTCACCGGGCAACAAATGGCGTGAGGCTTTTTTGGCGGCGCGATAGGCAGTCAGACCGGCGTCGGTGTAGGGGGCCACGTCTTTTGGCGAAAGTGTTTTCGGAAGCTTTATCAGCGAGCGTTGACCGGTGAGCAGATATTCCGCATATCCACCATTGGCATTGATGCCGGGAAATGAACTGTCCATGGCGTGCATGTCATTGCCACGCCGGCAGGCCAGACAGTGACCGCTGGTCACCAGCGGATGACAGATCACACTGTCTCCAACCTTCACACCTTCAACGCCAGGGCCTACGGCTTCAACCCAACCGGCATTTTCATGTCCCATGATATAGGGCAGCTTGATATCCACTTTGCTGCGCCAAATGCCCTCGACAACATGCAAGTCCGTGCGACACACACCAGCACCGCCAATGCGAACAATCACATCTGTAGGCCGCGTGATTTTGGGGTCTGCCACGTCTTCGTACTTCACGAACTCCTTGGCTGTGAGTTTTTCGTCATAGGCGTGAAGCACTGCAGCTTTCATGTATCCTCCCAAAGGACGTCATTATTTTTTAGCCATGTTTGACACTGGCCTTGGAAGAACTTCTGCATATGTCGTGCCAGATTACATTATATTGAAATCATTGCCTTTTAAAATATATCCGGCATTTGTCTTCGTTCCGTTGAAGAGCAATTTATGCGGATTGTTTGTTCCGTCACGGAGCATTCCAAAGCTGTTGCGCCGCAATAAAAAATCCCCGCAACACCTGCGGGGATTTTGTCGATTTGTTTTATGATGCTTAGACTGAAACGTTGGTCTTCACATCGACAGTTTTCATGATGGAATGGGAATAGGGACAGACCACGTGGCCACGCTTGGTCAAATCCTCTGCGGCGGCCTGGGTCATGCCGGGCAGCTTGACATCCATAGTGACTTCAAGGCCGAAACCAGCGCCGTCACCACGTGGTCCAATGCTCACATTCGCCGTTACCGTTGTCGCAGCAGGCATGTCGATCTTGGCTTGCCCCGCAACATAACGCATTGCACCAAGGTAACATGCGGCATAACCCGTTGCGAAGAGTTGCTCAGGGTTCGTGCCTTTGCCAGAGCCCCCCATTTCAACAGGTGTTGCGAGGGTGACTGTGACGCGACCATCATCAGTTTTGCTGAGACCTTCGCGCCCTCCACCGTTTGCTGTGGCATGAGCTGTGTAAGCAATTTTCATGTTTGTTTCCTGTTCCTTGATTAAGGCTTCTGAGCCCGCGTTTGCAAAATCTACATAGGGTGAGAGATGAATATTTCCCAGATTTAAAGTGATATCAAGACACGGATAGGTCGCCGCGTTTCCTCAACACCATATTTCTTCATGCTGCAAAAAAAGTCCATGTTTTAGAATATGTTCCGTCACTGAACAGTTTCAGGATACTAATTTATAGGCAACACCCGCTTGTATTGCATTTTCTTTTATGTATTGTTCGGTTGGGATCGAGACGCTGCCAAGACGCAAAACATTGATCGAAAAATCATGAATGCGCTTTGATATTTTGAGGGACAGATAATGTTATCTGCCAACAAGAATCATTCTTTTTCACAGGTTGGAGCGGGTCACAATGATGCCGTTTCGACAGACCGATTGACGCCTGATATCTATGACAGTTGGATGCGTTGCATTTCAATTGGACTGGACACGCGTCACCCTCCGCCGCCTGAAATTGTCAGTCTTGCCGTGTTGCGAAAAGAACAGGAACGTTATTCGTTGACACGCGGTTTGGCTTTGGCGGAAATGCATTCGTTGCATCAGCAGATTGCCGGATCAAATTTCATGATCGCTTTTGCGACACCAGAGGGCGTTCTTCTCGACTTTGTATCTGATCGCAGTTTCGATGATGCCTCAGGTGCTGCATCCATTCGTCCGGGGTCGGTGTGGACTGAAGAATTCTGCGGCACCAATGGTTTGGGAACCGCAGCGCATCTGAAGCGGCAGATTGTTGTGCATGGCGGCGAGCATTTCTTTTCGCGTTATAATAATTTGACCTGCACAGCATCTCCAATCTTCGCGCCCGATGGCAGTTTGGCCGGCATCCTCGACGCATCATCCAATTGCCTGTCACGACAAACACACACACAGGCGCTTGTGGGTATGGCAGCAACGCAAATTGAAAATGGTCTTTTCCGGGAAACCAATCGCCGGAATATGTTGATCGCGTTCCACAATCGCGGCGAATACCTGCACACAATCAGTGCGGGTCTGCTGGCAGTGGATAAAGATGGTGGTATTCTTGCGGCCAATCGTTCTGCGCGAATGCTTTTACATGGCCTGCCGATTGCGCCGGGGCAAAAATTTTCGGATGTTTTTCGCACCAAGTTCAGTAGTTTTGTCGATGAAGGACGCCGTCACGAACGTCAAAACCTGCTTGATGATGTTGGTAGTCAATTTGTTGCAACAATTGAAAACGCGCGGGAATTTCCGATGGCGCAACCCGTTTCCAAAACAAGAATTGTGCATCCGCCAGCCATAGCCACCCAGTTCATCTCAGCCGATCCCGCCATCACGCAAGTCGTGCGGCAAGTGCAATTGGCGGCGCAGCGTAAAATGCCGGTGCTTATTCGTGGTGAAACCGGAACCGGCAAGGAGCAGCTTGCGCGGCACGCTCATGTCGCAAGCGGCCGCAAGGGCGCATTTGTAGCTGTCAATTGCGCGGCTCTGCCAGAGAGTCTGATTGAAGCCGAACTGTTTGGCTATAGCGAAGGATCATTCACAGGCGCCCGTAAAGGCGGCTCTATCGGCTTGTTCCGGGAAGCTGACGGCGGCACATTGTTCCTTGATGAAATTGGCGACATGCCCGTGACGTTGCAGGCCGTGCTCCTGCGTTTCCTCGATGATTGGACCATTCGTCCTGTGGGTGGCAGCTCCAGGGTTGTCGATGTGCTTTTGGTTTCGGCAACCAATGCAAATCTTGATGAAGCCATTGCCAAAGGCCGTTTTCGGTCTGATCTGTTGTTTCGTCTCAATATTCTCGAAGTTACGCTGCCGCGCCTGAACGAACGCAGCGATTTTGGCGACATTGCGCGTCATTTGATGAAGCTGGTTGATCCCGCCATTGTACTCACGCAAAGTGCGATTGATCGACTGTCAGAATTTGAATGGCTGGGCAATATTCGTGAATTGCGCAATGTGATGTCACGACTCTCGCTCATCGAAACGAGTTCGCTGATTGACGAAGCAGCGGTGAATACCGTGTTCGCGCAAGCACGCAGCGAAAGCCGCAGCAATTCAATGCCTGAAAAACCCAGTAGCGATCATCTTAAAGACAATTTGCACGACGTGCAATTGGCGCAGGTCTTGGCAGTTTACGAAGAGACTGGAAAAAACATCAGCAAAACCGCGCGCAAACTCGGTGTGTCGCGCAATACAATTTACCGCACCTTGCGCAGCAAGTAGTCATATCAACCAAAGGGGGTCCAATCGTGTTCGAACCGGAAAACAAACTTGAAACACTGATGCAAGCCGCGGTGAAAGACCCAGCGGTGGCTCCGGAGTTTTACAAAACACTGCTGGAAACGGAGATTTACATCCTTACACCTGAAACACCGATGACGCCTGGAAAACGTCGATCGATGAAATATGATGAGAAGATCAATGTGGCCACGGTGGAATATCAGGGACTAAAATGGCACCCGGCTTTTACATCCAAAAAACGTATTTCTGACTATGTGAAAGAACAGGAAGTGTGTTTGGGGGCTGTATCGAGAAAGATATTTGAAATGCTGCCTGAATCGAATTTCTGGTTCAATCCATTGTCTGAATGTCAAAAACCAATGCCAGCTTCGGAAGTGGCGTTGTTGCTCAATGGCAAGATTTTTGAGACGCTCAGTGTAAAAAATTAGTAGCGGCGATAACCTTCTTTACGATGCTGAGATTTTGGGAAGATTACCCATTCCATTCACTTGATCCAGTCAGCACTTATTCGCCATAGGGTATCCAGATATTTTTAACATCCACTGCGCGGCGCAGGTAAGCCGCACCTTCGGCTGATTGACGATCAAACCAGTCAGTGGCTTTTCCATTGTCAACGAATGTGCGTTTGAGATTGCCAGCCGACAGTTTTTCCACCAGGGCTGAAAGGTCGTTTGAGCCGAAAGCCCATAGTGCTTCAACGTCGTTGTGGGCGGCAAGTGTCTTGGCAAGTTCGAATGAAGAGCCTGTGACGATGTTGATCACGCCCGCTGGAACGTCGGATGTTTCCAGAATGGAATAAAAATCTGTGGCCGAAAGCGGATAGGCTTCGCTCGGAATTGCAACGACGCGGTTGCCCATCGCAATCAGTGGAGCCACCAGACTGATAAAGCCCAGGAGCGGCGCTTCAGGCGGGCAGATCACGCCAACCACGCCGATGGCTTCCGGCATTGCCAAGGCCAAGCCGCGCAACGGCGGTACGTGAACCGCGCCCTCATATTTGTCGGCCCACGAAGCGTAAGTGAATAGCCGCGAAATCGACGCTTCCACTTCGGCCTTGGCAGCGGCGCGGGATGCGCCCGTCATCGCAGAGATACGACTGGCAAATTCGGTGGCCCGACCACCGAGGTTCTCGGCGATATAGTACAGAATCTGTGCCCGATTATGGGGTGTCGCATCCGTCCAAGCTGAAGCTGCCTGCGCGGCGACGACAGCATTGCGGATGTCTTTGCGATTTCCCTCACCGACTTCACCGACAGCTTTGCCTTTCGGCGACACAATCACCCGAGAATAATTACCGTCAGGTCGCGCCTGCTTGCCACCTATGAATAGCTTCGCCGTCCGGTCAACCGTTGATTGGCTGAAATCCCCAGCAACGGTTTTCAATGCGGGTAGAGTTGGCATCACGCGCGATTTACTATTTAGCCAAGCTTTGGGCTTCAGGTATTCATAACAGCCCTCACGGCCACCCTCACGTCCAAAACCGGATTCCTTTTTGCCGCCAAACCCTACGGCGGCATCAAACAAATTGGTTGCATTGACCCAGACCACGCCCGCCGCGAGCTTGGCGGCCACATGCAGTGCCAGACCAATGGTCTCGCTCCACACACTTGCCGCAAGCCCGTAACGCGTGTGATTGGCAAGCTGGATCGCTTCTTCCGGCGTGCGGAAGGTCATTGATACGGCAACCGGTCCAAAGATTTCTTCAGTCGCAACGATCGATGTTGGCTGCACAGCTCTGAGCAACGTTGGCGGATAAAAACTGCCGGTCGCAGGGAGGTCAATTTTCGCCTGATGCAAGACCGCACCGTCAGCCACGCCCTGCTTCACCAAAGCGTCAATGCGGGCCAGTTGCACAGGGGCAACAATGGCGCCGATGTCGATGCATTTGTCGAGCGGCGACCCGACCCGCAAACTTTCCATGCGTCGGATCAGTCGCTTATGAAAAAGTTCGGAAATGCCCTCTTGCACCAACAGACGCGAACCCGCGCAACAGACTTGACCCTGATTGAACCAGATCGCATCGACCACACCTTCAACGGCGCCGTCGATATCGGCATCGTCAAATACAATGAATGGTGACTTTCCGCCAAGCTCCAGCGTCAGTGATTTGCCACTGCCGGCAGTGCGCTCACGGATCAAGCGGCCTACATCGGTGGAACCGGTGAAGGCGATCTTGTCAACATTTTCATGCGCAACAAGCTGTGCCCCCGTTTCACCATCACCGGTGACAACATTGAGCACGCCGGGCGGAAGGCCGGAAGCTGCGGCAAGTTCGGCAAACAGCAGGGCTGTCAGCGAGGTGAATTCCGCCGGTTTCAAAACCACGGTATTTCCCAAGGCCAGTGCTGGAGCGACCTTCCATGCCAGCATCAGAAATGGGAAGTTCCATGGAATGATCTGTCCAACAACGCCAATGGGAACATGGTCAGAAAATTCAGTGTCCTGGATTTGCGCCCAGCCTGCGTGATGATAAAAATGCCGCGCAGCCAGCGGCACATCGAGGTCGCGGGTCTCACGTATCGGTTTGCCATTGTCTATGGCCTCTACAACAGCAATCAGCCGTGCATGGCGCTGGATCATGCGGGCCAAGGCATAAAGATGACGTGCACGGCCATGACCCGGCAGTTTTGACCAAGCGCCTTGCGCACTGCGTGCGGCAGCGACAGCAAGTGCAACGTCGGGCTTTTCGCCGAGTGATAATTTGGCCAACAGTTTTCCCGTGGCAGGTTCGAAGCTGTCGAAACCTTTGCCGGACGCGCTTTGCACAAAAGCACCATTGATGAAATGGCCAAAACCAGAGGCATGCCGCGCCAGCCAAGCCCGCGCTTCAATATCGGCTTCAGGGGCGGGACCGTAATTCATCGTATCAAAATAGGTCGCAACAGTCATGAGCTTATCCATTTGGGTGTCTGTTGAGGGCCGAATAGGCACCCGTGACATGGTGTTCAAGCTGGCGTTCAATATCAGCCAGCAGGCTTGAGGCACCAATGCGGAAAAGCTCGGGCTCCAGCCATTCGCGGCCCAATTCGTCTTTCATGAGGAACTGGTAATTCAGAACATCTTTGGCGGCTGAAATTCCTCCTGCCGGCTTATATCCAACCTTGAAACCCGTGCGCTCATGGTAGGCACGGATCGCGCGCAACATGGTGAGCGTTACTGCAAGTGTGGCGTTGACCCCCTCCTTGCCGGTTGATGTCTTGATGAAATCTGCACCTGCCATCATGCAGACAAGCGAAGCGCGCGCGACATTGCGCAAAGTCTTCAAGTCACCTGTGGCCAGAATGGCCTTCACGTGAGCTTGGCCGCAGGCGGCACGAAAGTCCTGCATTTCCTTATAGAGCGCTTTCCAATTGCCGGTCAGCACGTGTTCGCGGGTGATGACGATGTCGATCTCCTTGGCGCCATCCGCCACCGAGGCTTCAATCTCCTTGAGCTTGATATGGTGTGGACTGAGTCCCGCAGGAAAACCAGTGGAGACAGCAGCAACCGGAATTCCCGAATCACCAAGTGCATCAACGGCGGTGGCGACAAAGCGGTGGTAAACGCAAATTGCCCCTGTTGTAATGCGGCGATCCCCCATACCGAGAGCATCAAGCAGATCGCGCCGCACCGGGTTCCTGGCTTTGGCGCACAGACGCCTGACACGTTCTGCGGTATCGTCACCGTTCAGTGTGGTGAGATCAATGCAAGTGAGGGCCTTCAGCAGCCAAGCGGCTTGTGCGTCTTTCTTCACGGTGCGGCGGCCCGGCAGGGAGGCCACGCGGCGCTGGGTGGCCGAAAGGTTGACCCTCGCATCCAGCACCCAAGACAAATCAAGTTCCATCCCGGAATTACGCAGGCTGTTGTGACCGCTCAAGGCGGCAGCAAGTTCCAAATTCAAGCCCTCCCGATGCTTCACGTCAGCTTTGCTGTCTTTTTGCCCTTGAGTACGCCAAACTTTCGTTGTGCATTGCGCATCCATGGCACGTCGGGTGCGTCCCAATTGGGTTCGCGCCCGCACACCAGATCGAAAAATGCCACTGCAGTCGCCGGGCTTTCGAGGGAGTTTTCTTTGAAGGAGTCCCAGAACGCCGGGTCTTCGGCGAGGCCTTCACCCGATAAATCATCCTCGCCCATTTCACGCAAAATAGCCGAAGCAACTGACAGGCAGAAACTGGTGTAGGCATATCCCTCAGGCCAGCGCGACAACACATGGTCTCCCAGTTTTTCCGGCGCGTCGAGGTTTGGCACGGCTTCCAGCGGCTTTGCGTCGATCAGTTCTTTCAACATCAGGCCAGCAGCGTAAATTACAAAGTCATGCCTGTTGCCATCCGCCAGATGTTTGGTAGCGTCAAAGCGTTCGCGCCATTTCGCAAAAGCTGTCGCAAGTGCCGCATGGTCTACATGTGGCGATAGGCCTGAGTCCTTGAATAAAAATTCGAGGTTCCGCTCAAAACTTTGCAAAATCGTGCGGAACCGCCGGGCGTCATGAGCGAGGCCGGTGGTTTCGGACATTTCTGTTTTGAGTGCTGTTGCCATGATTTTAACCTGTGACGCTAACATGGCTTGACGGAACGCGTCTCGCAAGGTTCAAATTGACCCATGACCATTGCTCTCCGATCTGCAGATTCTGTAACCGCCCATGCTGTGTGCATGGCTGCTGGCATCCGTGACGGTCTCCGCACCGCCCAATATTATGTGCGTGACCTCTCAAAAGCCGACGGCCATGCCCATGAATTGGCCACTCATCCCACTTTTCTCTCGCGTCTCGTGGCCAGCTTTGCACGCAACATGGACTGGCTCCTGTCCCGTGCCGCCGATATTTCCGTGCGATTGTTCGTGCCGAAGTGGCGGGATTTGCCCTCGCCCTTTGCGCCGGGCATGCGCGGCGAAGTCATCGAAGCAATCCGCCAGAACCGGCTGGTGCTCACATCACTGTTCACGGCCTATTTCTTCCGCGCGGCCAAACACATTCTGGAAAACGGCACCGAAGGTCCGTTTTTGGTTCTGGAACACCGTATCGACGCCGCCCGTCGCTTGATGGCGGAAAATCCATCGACACCCGGCGAAGAACCAACAACCATCCTCGCCCGTGCCCTGCTAAACCTTGTGGACGCCGACACCATCGCTCGCTCCGGCAAGGTGAAACCGCAGTTTGCCTTTCTCAAAGGGGACGACCCCAATCTGGCCGTTATGGCAGCGGCCTGTGTGGCGTTGCTGATTGCGGAGGAGGGGAAACCGATCGAATCGCTCAACGAAGACGAGTTTTTTGCCATCGCGGGTGCATTACTGGCCCCCCGCTTGCCGGATATGCAGATGGCCTTGCGTCAACGCGATATTCCGGCACTGGGTTCTGCCTTGAAAGCGGTGAGTGATCTCTATTAATCCTAGGTCACGGGCAGGATGAAAGTCCGCTGTGTGCTTGAATGCGGAACAGACGAGTGATGCGACGAACGACTGCTTTTGACCTATTGCGCAAATGCCAAAATCGTCCAGCTTATGATTTGCTTGCTGTATGGGATGGCTAAGTCCCCAGTCGACTTGTCCAATCTTCGGTTTGAGAAGTTGCAACGCGCCTTTTTGCCAATTGTCTCCAGCCTTCGGCAAGTTCTGGAATTTCTGCCATTTGTGCAAGTTCATCCTTTGCCTTTGTGTCCCGATAGAGGAGCCTTGTGAGACGAGATAACGGCCAATGAGGTTGTAGCCGATTGTCGAGAGCAATCGCATCGCCCGGCATCGCTCTCCCTTCTTGCAAAACCCGGTAGTACCAACCTGTACGTCCAGTCTTTTGAACTGTAAAGGCCATGTCGTTCCGGCCAAAACGCTTGTTCAGCTTCCAGCATGGCTGACGGCCTTGGCTAATTTGCAAGATTGTGGTTCCAAAACGAACCACGTCACCAATGCAGACATCAGCTTCAGTCCAGCCTGTGGTGCTGAGGTTTTCGCCAAACGCACCTGCGTGATTGAGAAGCAAATGGGCATCGAATTCTTTATTCCAAAAAGAATAATGATCAAATGGATAGTGGTGCAGCGCTTTTTCCAAGCCACCATGGTTGATCAAATCAGCTTGGGCATCACCCACGAGGCCTGTTTTGGTGATGGCCCATGGACCGCGCAGGACATGCTTATCGATGCCGCTCAGTCTTTCATCATCTGGCAGCGGCTTTACCGTGCCTGCAAGCACTATGGGGATTGGCGGCTGTAGCATCTCAACTTACAACTGGCGTAGCACAGGAGCCATCACTGCATCCCGCGTCTCGTTTCGAATTCGACTTGGAAACAACAATGGCGGTTTCAGCGAGCAACGTGCCGATAATCATACCAAGCTCCATATCATCTTCCTGGCCAAAGCCTTGATGCCGGATTTTTCCATCTCTGCCGATCAGGATGGATGTGGGTGTGCCCTGCATCTGATAGCGTTGCATGGTGACGGGGATTGGTGTTCCGCTTCCCGCTTGGTCAACACCAATGGGAAAGGTCAGACGATATTCATGTATGAAAGCTTCGAGCGAAACGGGCGTCATTGCGGCATGGTGCTCAAAGACAGTATGCAACCCGATCACTGTTAAATCCGTGTTGCGAAACAAGCGATGCGCCCGCTCTGCTTGTGGTGTGCCATGCGCCACACAGCCCGGGCATAGCATTTGAAACGCATGCAACAGAACAACACGCCCGCGCAAAGCTTCGAGCGAAAGTGGGTGTTTGGTGTTGAACCATTGTGAAACAGTCAACTCAGGGGCGTATACTTTTTTGCTCATGTGAGATCGTCTTTCGTGCTTCATTCGCGTGGTGCTTAAAAACCAACTCGGGAAAGAAAGCCCCGAGTTAGTCGCTCTCGATCAGGCTCTGTAGCGTAATTTGACGGCCGGAAAATCAACCGGCACTTCAAATGCGACGTTGACGTAATTGGTGAAAATATTCAGTGCGACGTGTGCCATGATTTCCATGATTGCACCATCATCGAATCCTGAATTCCGCAGTTCTTGCACGTCCTCTGCTGTAACCTTTGCACGATTCTCAACAACCTTGAGCGCGAAGCTAAGTGCCGCCGTCGTTTTGGGATCACTTGATTGACCTAACTGGGCAGATGACATTTCTGCTGCGGATGCTCCAGCCTTCTGACCAAGCACAGTGTGTGCCGCCAAACAGTAGTTGCATTCGTTTCTGTCTGCAATCGCAACCGCAATTTGTTCGCCGAGCTTGGCGCCGAGTGTTCCACCGCCGAGCGCGCCAAACGCACCCCACATGCTTGCCAATGCGGATGGTGAATTCGCAACAACTTTGAACATGTTTGGAACGACGCCAAAAGCGGCCTTGATCTGGTCAAGGTTGTTCCTCACGGCAGATGGTGCTGATACTGGATTTACAAGGTTTATTCGTGTCATAAGAAAAGTCCTTCTCTATTTGCTTGGAGGGGGGAATAGTCGGCGGTCCGACGATGGCAGTCGTCGGGCCGTTTTTTTGTTTGAAACCTATTTCACGGGTACCACTTTGCCCGGCAAGCTGAGATTGCCAGATGCCACTTTGAACACATTTTGCACGCAGAGCAGTGGCGCATGGAGATTGGCGTTCACCCTGAGGCCGGCAGTCACACCATCAAAACTCGCCGTGGCCAGTGCACTAATTTTTTCAAGCGGCACATGAACATCCACGATATCGCCACCAAGTTCTGTTTTGTATTCAGGACTGTCGATGAGGATGGGAGCGCCGGGCCATGTTTCGGGCAGCTTTGGTTTGGCACCTGCAGGAATGTCTTTAACTTTTAAGCCGCCGCCGCAGGACTTATCTTCATTCAGCACAACCCAGTGGGCATGCCAGCGATCACGGTTCTTGGCACCCTTGGCAGCGTCATCAAAATCTGGGTGGAAGGTTGCCGCCAAAGCGACAATGCCTTGATCTTTTTCGAAGCCAACATCGGATGAGTTAAGGCTGGTTGGCCAGACATAGGCGTAGACATCGGAGCCTTCAAACTTGCCCACAGACTTCGGCGTTTCTTTTCCGGCATCGGCCCTCACGCGGGTGTGAAAGATCGCTTCGCCATTTGCTGTGGTGACGCGCGTTTCAATGATATCGAATGAGGCCATGATTTTATCATCGCCTTTGGCTTTTATGTCTTGCGCAAATACAGTGCCCGTAAGACAAAGCAAAGCTATGCACGCGAGGCTTGCGCCGCGCAGGCTGTTTCTGTTCATGTGTTTATTCCTTCTATTCAGAGTTGGTTGCTTGGAGGATCGCTGATCCCTTATCGAATGCCGACCAGGTGGCAGCCTGAGCAGCAGGATCAGCGGTTTCATGATCGTTGCAATCAAGACGAAGATGTCGATCTCCGAATGCCGCGTTCACAAAGGCGCAATGATGCGGGTTGAGCGCATCAGAATAAAGATTAGGGCGAAAATATTTGCAGCTTACACACATGCGCTGCACCGGCATCACCCCTTTCAGTTGCAAGCTGCGAATAAGTTTGATGAGCAGCAGCAGAAGTTCGGTCTTTTCGTCTGGGGCTAATCCCGCCAGCGATTCTTCGGTCGCAGAGGCAGACATACCGATTGCTTTCAGCATTCTGCGCCCTTGTTGCGTGATTTTTATTCCGACAGAACGCGCATCATCTACCGACGCGATTTTCTGAATAAGTTCTTTGCGTTCAAGGGCAGCAATTGAATCTGTGGCGGTGGGCTGGGAAACTCCAAGTTGGACAGCAATTTCCTTGACGCGAATTGCTTCAAAATTGCGCCCGGCCAGGAATGCCAAAACATGTGCTTGCGTGGGGTTCAGCCCAAGTGCCGCAGTTGCTGACCACCGTTCTGAACGCAGCACTGAGCCAATGCGCTCAAGTCCTTCTTTAAGGCGGTTAGGGATTGGGGTGGAAAAGGGTTTTGGCTTACGCATAGAGTATAAATAGGAGTCCTATTTATAATTGTCAAGCGCGATTTGTCCCGCTCCGAACCAAAACCTGCCGATCAAACGTTCAAAATTTCTTCCGCAACGGAGAGACATCCAGACATAAGCCATCCAACGCCGATGGCCCATGTATCGGCAAAATCTCAAAATCACCCACTGCCTAATAGTGATACATATTGACTTTCAAGTGCGGAATGTTTCATTAAAGCTGTCGTCACAGCCAACCCGCCGAGTTCATCCATGTCAGCTGCCCAAACTGCGAAATCCACGAAGAAGCGCAGCAACGCGCGCCCGTTCTATGCCAAGCATTCAAAGCAACAGCTGCGCCTCGCCTTAAAGCGCATGTGGCTGATCCGGCGCTTTGAAGAGATGGCTGAAGAGTCATACATTCGCGGTCTCACCCACGGCACCATGCATCTCTC
>CAXTLE010000014.1:0-25112 GCA_964244855.1 uncultured Aestuariivirga sp.
ATTGGCCACGTTCAGCGCGTTGGTGACGATGAACTCGCGGCGCGGTTCCACCACGTCGCCCATCAGCTTGGTGAAAATGTCGTCGGCCTGATCGACTTCCGAGACTTTCACGCGCAGCAGCGAGCGCACATTGGGGTCGAGCGTGGTTTCCCAGAGTTGGTCCGGGTTCATTTCGCCAAGGCCCTTGTAACGTTGCAGGGTCATACCCTTGCGCCCCGTGGCGAAAATCGTTTCCAGCAATCCCAAGGGGCCATTGATGGGAATTTCGGCGTCCTTGCGTTTCAGTTTTGCGGGGCGCGCATAAATTTCCTGAAGATGCGTGGTTTTGCGGTCAAGCCGCAGCGCATCGGAGGAGCCAATGAGCTTCGCATCAATCAACCAGCTTTCCTTCACACCACGCATTTCGCGGGCGAATTGCAAGCCGCCATCCGTGGTGGCTTCACCCCGCCAGCCCCGTTCGGTTTCGTCTGACAGGGCATCAAGCCGCTTGCCGATGTAAGTGGCAGCAGCTTCCGCATTTTCACGATTGGCCAGAACTTCGGGATTGAGTGCACCCGCAATCGCTGCTTGTTCGATGACCATTGTCGGGTAGCGCGAATGCAGGCTTTCAATAATTGTGCGCACAGCCAAAGCATCCTCGACAATGGCGCGAAGATCGGCACCTGCGCGTTCTGAGCCATCGGCCAGAACCAGTTTCACGCCGTCGAGGCCTGACTCCACCAGATTGTCTTCCAGTGCCTGATTGTCCTTCAGGTACAATTCAGACTTGCCGCGCGTGAGCTTGTAGAGCGGGGGCTGCGCGATGAAGAGGTGGCCGCGCTCAATGACCAGCGGCATTTGGCGGTAGAAGAACGTGAGCAACAACGTTCTGATATGCGCACCGTCGACATCGGCATCGGTCATGATGATGATTTTGTGGTAGCGCAGTTTTTCGATATTGAACTCTTCGCGGCCAATGCCGGTGCCGAGAGCGGTGATCAGAGTTCCGACTTCGGCTGAGCCCAACATCTTGTCGAACCTTGCGCGTTCGACGTTCAGAATTTTTCCCTTGAGCGGCAGCACCGCTTGGTTTTCGCGGTTTCTTGCTTGCTTCGCCGAACCGCCAGCAGAGTCGCCTTCCACGATATAGAGTTCGCACAAGGCAGGATCACGTTCCTGACAATCCGCCAGTTTTCCGGGCAGCGATGAAATATCGAGTGCACCTTTGCGGCGTGTGAGTTCACGGGCCTTGCGCGCCGCTTCGCGGGCGGCGGCGGCTTCGATCACTTTGTTGATGATGATCTTGGCATCAGCGGGATGTTCTTCGAACCAGGCACTCAATGCATCATTGACATAGTTTTCAACGACGGGGCGCACTTCGGAGGAGACGAGTTTATCTTTGGTTTGTGACGAAAATTTTGGATCCGGCACTTTGACCGAGAGCACACAGGTCAAACCTTCGCGCGAGTCGTCACCTGTGATCGCGATCTTTTCTTTTTTGCCTGCACCGGTATTTGACGAGTAGCTGTTGACGACGCGGGTCAACGCACCGCGGAAGCCCGCAAGATGGGTTCCGCCATCGCGCTGGGGAATGTTGTTGGTGAAGCAGAATACGCTTTCGTTGTAACTGTCATTCCACCACAGCGCACATTCGACTGTGATACCGTCACGTTCGCCCTTGATCAGGATCGGTTCCTTGATCAGTGAGGATTTTGAACGGTCGAGATATTTCACGAAAGCTGAGATACCGCCTTCATAGAACAGTTCAACAATGACGGGCTCAACACCGCGCTTGTCAGTCAAGGTTACGCGGACGCCGGAATTCAAAAATGCCAATTCACGCAGGCGATGTTCCAGGGTGGCGAAATCAAAATCGACCTTGGTGAAGGTTTGTGTGGACGGCAGGAAGGTGACCTCAGTGCCGCGCTTGCCACCGGAGTCACCAATGATCTTCAAGGGTGCATCAGGTACACCATGGGTGAAGCTGATGTGGTGGCTCTGGTTGTTGCGATGGATGGTGAGGTCGAGTTTCACCGAGAGGGCGTTGACAACCGACACGCCCACACCATGCAGGCCGCCGGAAACCTTGTAGGAGTTCTGGTCGAACTTTCCGCCCGCATGAAGTTCTGTCATGACGATTTCGGCGGCGGAGCGTTTGGGCTCGTGGTCGTCATCGTCCTTGATGCCTGTTGGTATACCACGGCCATTGTCAGTGACGGTGACAGAGCCATCGGCATTCAACATCACGGTCACCAGCGTGGCGTGTCCTGCCAAGGCTTCGTCGATGGCGTTGTCGACCACCTCATAGACCATGTGGTGCAGGCCAGAGCCATCGTCAGTATCGCCGATATACATGCCCGGACGTTTCCTGACGGCATCAAGGCCTTTCAGGACCTTGATTGAGTCTGCACCATATTCAGGAATTGGGGGCGTAATGTCGTCGCTTGCCATCAGTCAGATATCGATTCGTTTAAGGTTCCGTTCGCCACATGATACACCACTGTGGAGGGGCTTGCGCCATCAAAAAGCTCAGGCTCGGTACCCGTCATCCAGGCCTGAACCCTCAGGTTATCGAGGTGGGCAAACAGTGCGGTTCTGCGGGCTTTGTCGAGGTGGGCTGCGATCTCGTCGAGCAGTAAAACCGGGGCTGAACCCGTGACCGCGCGGATGGCTTCGGTTTGGGCGAGAATGAGACCTATGAGCAAGGCTTTCTGCTCGCCAGTGGAGCCCTCGTCGGCCGCTATGTTTTTGGGGCCATGGCGAACCACCAGATCGGAACGATGGGGGCCGATCAAGGTGCGTGCAGCGCCCCTGTCGGCGTTGCGACCATCGAGGAGTTGCTTTTTGTATTGCTCCTCAGCCTGTAGCGCCGGAAGCCTTGCCACCATGTCCTCAATTTCGCCTGCAATCGATAGCTGGCTCCAGGGGAAGGGGCCGGAGAGGCGTTGTGGGGTGAGATAAGCGCCCAGATTGCTCACCGCCTGCAAACGTGCGGCGGCGATGGCCACGGCCTCCTCGGCCATCTGGGTTTCAAGGCTTGAGGCCCAGACGCGGTCAAATGGACCATCGGCGAGGAGCAGATTGCGTTCGCGCATCAATTTTTCAAAACGGTTGATGCGGCTGCCGTGTTCGGTATCGAAGAGGGCGACCATACGATCGAGATAGCGGCGGCGTTCAGATGCGGGGCCTGAGAACAAGCGGTCCAATGCCGGAGTGAGCCAGACGATACGCAACAGCCCTGCGAGAGCGCCGGAGCTCTTTTGCAATTGGCCATCGACCAAAACAGCCCGAGCGGCATTGGGGCCTTCGGTTTCCGATTCTGTCCAGGCCGTACCAAGCTGGATTTCGCCCAAGTTACTTTCGGTTATCGCTGAGACACCCCAGCCACCAATACTGTCGTTGCGGCTGATGGAACGGTACTCGGCCCCGCGCAGTCCTCGACCTGGTGTCAACAGCGATACTGCTTCCAGCAAGTTGGTTTTACCTGCACCATTGGCACCAGCAAGTGCAATCAGGCCTGATGGTGGATCAAGCCTGAGTGCCGCATAGTTCCGGTAATCCGTCAGCGTGATTCGGGTGATGTGATGGGATTGATTCAAGATTGCTCAGTGTACGGGCGACTGGTTTCCCTCCCCCTTGTGGCGAGGGTTAGGGTGGGGGTCGCTCCGACTTCAAGTATAAAACTCATTTTCATTCTGCACCGCTGGGCGACCCCCACCCCGGCCCTGCCCACAAGGGGAGGGAGAAGGAATATCGCGTTTACACCCGCATTGGCATCAGCACATAGAGCGAGTGTTCATCTTTCGGATCTTTCACCAGAGTTGGTGAGCCTGAATCCTGGAATTCGAAGCGGATGGTGTCGGCGGTGATTTGGCCTGCCACGTCCAACAGATAGCGCGAGTTGAAGCCGATCTCGATGGGCTCTTGCGCGTAATCCACCACCAGCTCTTCTTCGGCGGAACCGGAGTCGGGGTTGTTGACGACGAGGGACATTTTGCCGTCGCTGAGCGAGAGCTTTACGGCGCGGCTTTTTTCCAACGAGATTGTCGAGACGCGATCTACCGCTTGCGCGAAGTCTTTTGACTCCGTCACCAGAACTTTGGTGTTGTTGCGGGGAATGACGCGCTCATAGTCAGGGAAGGTACCGTCGATGAGTTTCGAGGTCAGCACCAGGTTGCCAACTGAGAATCGGATTTTGGACGATGACAGAGACACTTCCATGTCGCCCTCTTCGCCTTCAATCAGCTTGACGATTTCGAGCACGGTTTTGCGCGGCACGATCACGCCGGGCATGCCATCGGCTCCCGGAGGCAAGGCGACTTGGGCTTGCGCCAGACGATGACCGTCGGTCGCCACAGCGCGCAAGGTTTCAGCCTGCTTGGCCTGATGCAGATAAATGCCATTCAGATAATAGCGGGTTTCTTCAGTCGAAATCGCAAAGCGGGTTTTGTCGATGAGAAATTTCAGTGATGACGCAGGCAATGAAAAAGTATTGCCGAATTCGCCTGACGACAAATCGGGGAAATCTTCTGCGGGCAACGCCTGCAAGGCAAAGCGCGAGCGGCCCGCATGGATCGACACGCGCGATGAATCGGGTCCCTGCTCCAATTGCAATTGCGCCCCATCGGGCAATTTGCGCACGATGTCGTAGAGCATATGGGCGGGCACGGTGGCTGCCCCTTCGCGCGATGTGTCAGCCGCAACAGTTTCGACAATTTCAATGTCGAGGTCAGTCGCCGTCAGTTTCACCGAGCCCTGTTTCGCCTGCACCAGAACGTTGGACAGCACGGGTATGGTGTTGCGCCGCTCCACCACGCTTTGCACGTGGTTCAGGGCTTTCAGGAAGGCAGACCGTTCAATGGTGACACGCATGATGGTTTTAAACACTCAAATTCAGAAATGCGCCAACCCGGCGCGGGCCGAGACCATTGCGCGCCGGGATCAAGTTTTCAAGGGAAAAGCAGTGGCAATCCGCAGCTATTATACCTGTTCCATCAAGCGGATGAGAAGGGCCACGTCTTTTGCCATTTTTTCATCGACACGCACCTGCTCATCAATTTTGCGTACAGCATGCAAAACTGTTGAATGGTCCCTGCCACCAAAGCGCCTGCCGATTTCAGGCAGCGAGCGGCTTGTCAGTTTTTTGGCGAGGTACATGCCAATCTGGCGTGGTACCACCACGGTGCGGGACCGGCGCGGCGACAAGAGATCGGCCCGTGCGACATTGTAGTGGCGGCCCACAATTTTCAGGATGTCATCGATTTTGATGCGACCGGGGTCCATGTTGCCGTTTTGCGAGGCATCCCGCAGAACAACCGACGCCAAGTCCAGTGTGACGGGTGTGTTGTTGAATTGCTGGTAGGCGATGATGCGGTTGAGCGCACCCTCCAGTTCGCGGCCACCGCCTGTGGTGCGAACGGCAATCATGTCCAAAACATCCTCGGGCAAGGTCTGCGCGGGATCGCGCGTCAACATCTGGGCATGACGGGCGCGGACGATTTTGCGGCGCAGCTCCTCGTCCGGTGCTTCAATGTCAATCACCAGTCCGCCCATCATGCGCGAACGCATGCGCTGGTCGATTGAGTCCAGTTGGGCCGGTGGCACATCGGCAGCGATGATGACCTGACGCTTTGCGTCGACCAGCGAGTTAAAGGCATGGCAGAATTCCTGTTGAATGGCCTTGCCTTGCAAAAACTGGAAGTCATCAATCAGCAACACGTCAATGGCGTTGAACTGGTCTTTGAAGGAGAGCGTATCACGCTGACGCAGAGCCTGGATAAAGCCATACATGAAGCGTTCAGCCGTCAACATCAAAACACGGCGGCCTGAGCCTGAAGACTTGATGCGGTGGGCCACAGCATTGAGCAGATGGCTTTTGCCAAGGCCTGCGGCGGCGTGAATGAACAACGGGTTGAAACTCAGAACCGTCCCTGCCTGGGCATTGGCCACGCGCATGGCACCCGCATGGGCGAGTTGGTTGGAGCCCCCGATCATGAAGCTGTCGAAGGTCTGACCTTCATCCAATGGTGTTGCTTTATCGGCCACCAATGACGGCAGCACCAAGGGGGCGTGACGCAGGGTTTCGACAGGCGCTGGCTGCCGCGCTGTTGGTAGCTGTGGCCTCTGGGTTTGACCAACGGGTGTTCCCTGTTGGCGCACGCGGACCTGTACCAGTGTCAATGTGCCCAGCTCCGCTTCCGCGATTTTTTGCAGTTTTGAGACATAATGGCTCTCGATCCAGCTTTTCAGAAAGCGGGTTGGAACCGATACAGTGAGCTGGCCGGTAGCGCAGCTTTCCATATCCATGCGGCCAAACCAGCTGTTGAACAGGTCATCGCCCAGTTCAGCCCGCAGGCGGCTTTGAATTTTCAGCCATTGGCCCTTTAAAGCCTCTGTCACAGACAGACCAACGGATTGGGTATTTGTTTGAATTGCCTCAGTCACTTCACATTCCATTTTCAGTTTGTGCTTCCCGTCAAGTCCATCGTGCTAAACTCACCGGGTTGCCCCCGCACATGGCATCAGACGCAAAAAAAACCACCGCCGGAACCAAAGCTCCGTCGCACGTTACACACCTGCAGTGTGCGCGAACCGCAGGGTTCGCACAGTACTACGCTTGTTCAACTCATGGTTTGACGGGTTTGCCACCCCGCCATTACGCCGATCCCCGCCACACTTTGGCGTCAGGTTGCCCTGCCGCCCGTTGGCTTCGATTGAACCTAGTCAGGGTGAGTGCCGGGCTGCAACGTCGAAATTCGATAATCCGTATACGGAACGTCGAGGTTTGCCCTTGACGGGACTGACTGTTGATCAGGAGGTTCCGCTAAGCCCCTGAATCTCTCAGTTGAATCGTATTGTTCTGCCATTTTGGATCGGTCGGCTCAGAATTAAAAAGAATTTGCTTGACCCGAGACTGGAATCGGAGAGGTTGCGCATTCTTCATGACGAGTCTATCGATAATTATGTAACATATTGAAAATATTACATTAAATTGTGCATATTCATCCGCATCCGGACAAATAAAAAGGCCGCTGAAGTTTGTCAGCGGCCTCGAAACTGTAGCTTACCTGAGAATATATCAGGCGGATTGATTAATCAGGCTGTCATGGCCTTTACACGGGCGGTCAGGCGCGAAACTTTGCGTGATGCCGTATTCTTGTGCAGTATGCCTTTTTGTGCGCCACGCGCCAATTGTGGCTGGGCGAGTTTCAAGGCAGCTTCTGCGGCGGATTTTACGCCGGAGGTAATGGCTTCCTCAACCTTGCGGACGGTGGTGCGAACCATTGTCGTGCGGTTCTTGTTGATGGTGGCACGGCGGGCTGAAACGCGGGTTGCCTTTTTGGCAGAGGAGGTATTGGCCATTGAAATTCCTGTGTTTTCTTAAAGGTTGACCCGAACCGGGTCAGCCGGAAGCGGTTTCGCCCGGCATTTGGACCGGGGCTTTGGGCGGGCTTATAGGCATGATCACTCACAAAGGTCAATTGCAGCTTTGCGTTTGCCCTATTATACATTCAAACATGTACAGCGAAACACGGCCTTGGGGCGCATTTCACGTTCTTGATGAACACACTGGCTTCAAAGTGAAGCGCATTTCCGTCAATGCCTCCGGGCGGTTGTCGCTGCAAAGTCACAAGCACCGCTCCGAACACTGGACTGTGGTCAAGGGTACGGCAACCGTGACCGTGGATGAAGCGGTTTTGACGCTTGTCCGCGGGCAATCGATTGATATTCCGTTGGGTGCCAAGCACCGTTTGGAAAATCTGGGCTCCGAACTTGTGGAGATCATTGAGGTGCAGTTTGGTGATTATCTCGGTGAAGATGATATCGTTCGCTACGACGATATTTATAACCGGGTGTAGATTCGAAAGGGGACTGTTTGTTCTTTCTTGCAAACCGTCCCCGACCTGTGATCGCCGATCAGGGACAGCTTGCGATAGAGCAAGCAGTCCCTTTTCCTTGTCTCAGCCGATCTTCTCGAACTTGCCGCTCTTGCCGGATTTGGACAGAGCATCCAGGATCCGCATGTTGGTGATAGCGTCCTCCACACCCCAGACCAGCTTTTCCTTTTTTCTCACAATGCGGCTGAAGCTTTCGGCTTGCAATTGGTATTGATCCGAAACCGGGAATGAATGCCAGGTGCCCTCATTCATTTCCATGCCCTGCACAAACAGACGGTTTGCTTTGTCGGGCGGGGCGTTAAAGGGGATTTCGATTTCGATGCGGCCCTTGGTACCCATGATGTGGACGCGCTGATAGGGGGCAAGTTGAGTTGAGCAAGTGAAGGTCAAATGGCGACCGCCTGAGAATTCCAAAATGCCACCAGCCAAGCGGTCGGTTTTAAACTTGGGATCCAAGTCTACTGTTGCAGCAGCGCGGATCGGGTCGCCATCGAAGATAAAGCGCGAGATGGTGACGGGATAACAGCCAATATCCAAAAGCCCGCCACCGCCGATATCTGCCATGTTACGAACGTTGTTGGGGTCGCGATTAAAATAGGAGAACATCACCTGAATGGCGCGGACGTCGCCAATCTCTCCCTTTTTGACGCGCTTCTTGGCATCAATCCATTGCAGGGCATGGCGCACCATGAAGGCTTCGGCGATGGTGACTTTTTTCGATACACTGCGCAGGGCCAAGGCACCACGGCTGGAAATGGCAATCGGCTTTTCGCAGAGTACGTGTTTTCCGGCCCGTGCGGCTTCCAGCGTCAGTCTGACGTGCAAGTGGTTGGGGGTGGGATTATAAATGGCTTCGATTTCAGGGTCGTCGAACAATTCTTCGTAGGAACCATAGGCTTTGGGGATGCCCAATTGCTTGGCGGCGGCTTTGGCGCGGCGCAGGTCGCGCGACGCAATGGCCACCACCTCGACGTCCTTGCTCTTCATCATACCGGGAATGACTTTGGCCATGCCGATGTTGGCGGTGGAGATAATACCCCATTTTACTGGTTTCATGTTGGCGCGTTCCCTGTTTTGTCGTTGATTGTGAAACATATGTGTAGGCTTGTCGCAAGATGTTTGCAAAGTGTCGTGAGGCATTCACTTTTAATGTGGAGAATGCTTGACCCGGATGCAGCCAACGTGGCTAAACTGCCCGTCAGTTGAGTGTGGGATAAACCTGCACCAATCCCAAACCAATTAGGGGGTTCACCATGGTTTCTTCAATTCGTAAATTGGCATCAGCACTGGTCGTTGGTGCAGGACTGTTGGCTACGGCCACGGCTGCTCACGCTGGTGATGCTGAAAGCTGCAAGGCGGTTCGCTTTGCCGATGTGGGCTGGACTGACATTCAGGTCATTACCGGCATTGCGTCCATTTTGTTTGATGGTTTGGGCTATAGCTCAGAAGTCAAAACACTGTCCGTGCCCGTCACCTATGCCTCGCTCAAGAACAAGGACATCGATGTGTTCCTGGGCAACTGGATGCCGTCAATGACCGCAGACATCAAGCCATACCTTGAAGACAAATCGGTGGAACAGCTTCCGCCAAACCTTGAAGGTGCAGGCTATGGCATTGTGGTGCCACAATATGTGGCCGATGCTGGCATCAAGTCGATCGCCGATCTTGCTGCGAACAAAGACAAGTTCAGTGGCAAATTCTACGGTATTGAATCCGGCAATGACGGCAACCGCACCATTCAGTCGATCATCGATGATCCGAAGAATGGTCTTTCCGGTTGGGAAGTTGTCGAAAGCTCGGAGGCCGGCATGTTGACGGAAGCCGAGAAGGCCATGAAGAACAACGAGTGGATCATGTTCCTGGGCTGGACGCCGCACCCGATTATGGGTGACATGAAGATCTCCTATCTCAGCGGTGTCGATACCTACGGCTTTGGCCCGGCCAAGGTGCACACCAATGTGCGGGCAGGCTATCTGGGCGAATGCCCGAATGCCGGCAAGCTGGTGTCGAACCTCAAGTTCAACCTGAAAATGGAAGGCGACATGATGGCCCCCGTTTTGAAGGACGGCAAAGACCCAAAGGTTGTTGCGATGGAATGGATCAAGGCCAATCCGGACTCGATCAAGTCCTGGCTTGACGGTGTGACCACCATGGACGGTGGCGATGCCATGGCTGCGGTGCAGAAGGTTATTCAGTAAACAAACTGAGGGCGCTGGAGTTTCCAGCGCCCTTTTTATTTCGAGCGTGCTGCTTTGGGGAAGGATTGGCGCAGATGATTGACCCGATTTCGCAATGGATTTCCGCATGGAAAATTCCAGTGGGGCAATGGGGAAAATCCGCCATCCTGTTTGTGACGGATAATTTTGAATGGTTCTTTGACGGTATCAAAAGCGGTCTCAACGCCATAGTGGAATGGTCGACATGGCTGCTGTTGCAATGTCCGCCTTTCGTATTGGCAGCGGTCATTGCTGCTCTGGTTTATTATGCCAAGAAATCGAAAGTGCTGGCCATCGGGGTTCTGCTGGGGCTGCTGTTCATCATCAATCAAGGCCTTTGGAAAGAAACCGTGCAGACGCTGGTGCTGGTGGTTTATGCCACGTCGCTTTCGATGGCGATTGGTGTGCCGCTTGGAATCTGGTCGGCGCACAAGCCAAGAGTTTGGGCGACACTTCAACCAATTCTCGATCTGATGCAGACCATGCCGACGTTTGTTTATCTCATTCCGATTTTGATTTTGTTCGGGCTTGGTGCTGCCCCTGCCCTGATCGTCACAATAATTTTCGCCATGCCCGCGCCGGTGCGTATGACCTATCTCGGTATCACTTCCATCCCGCGTCCGATGATCGAAGCGGGTGAAAGTTTTGGAGCGACGAAGCGGCAACTGTTGTGGAAGGTGGAATTGCCAGCTGCCTTGCCCTCGATCATGGCCGGCCTTACGCAATGCATCATGCTCTCATTGTCGATGGTGGTGATTGCAACACTGATCGGTGCGCCATCCCTCGGCAATCCGGTCAACCGCGCGCTCAACAACCGCAATATTCCGCTTGGCATTGAAGCAGGCCTCGCCATCGTCATTCTCGCGATTATTTTGGACCGGGTTTTGGCGGCGCGCGTGGGAGCAAAGAAATGACAACAGCCGTTGCTTTCAAAAACGTCGATATCCTGTTCGGCAAACAAACCGCTGACGCCATCGCCATGATGGATGGTGGTGCGGCGCGCAGTGAAATTCTCGACAAGACGGGTGTGGTGCTGGGTTGTGCCGGAGCAAACCTCACGGTGCAGGAGGGCGAGATCAGCGTGTTGATGGGCTTGTCCGGTTCAGGCAAATCAACATTGTTGCGTGGCGTTAACGGCCTCAATGCGGTGACCCGTGGTGCCATTGAAGTGCGCGACGGGGAGCGCATGGTGGACGTTGTCTCCTGCGATGCAGATACCTTGCGCAAGGTTCGGCAAAAATCTGTAGCCATGGTTTTTCAGCAATTCGCATTGCTGCCTTGGCGCACAGTGGCGGAGAATGTGGGACTGGGGTTGGAACTTGCGGGCGTGGCTGAAGATGAGCGCAAGACCCGTGTCGAAAAACAATTGGACCTCGTCGGCCTGTCGCAATGGAAAAACAAATATGCGCATGAACTTTCAGGGGGAATGCAGCAGCGGGTCGGGCTGGCGCGGGCCTTTGCCACGGAGGCACCCATCCTGTTGATGGATGAACCGTTCTCGGCACTCGACCCGTTGATCCGCACCAAGTTGCAGGATGAATTGCTGGACCTGCAAAAGCGTTTGAAAAAAACAATCGTGTTTGTGAGTCACGATCTTGAGGAAGCGCTGAAGATTGGCAACACCATCACCATCATGGAGGGTGGGCGGATTGTGCAATCGGGTCGGCCAGAGGATATCGTGCTCAGACCAGCCAATGATTATGTGCGCGAGTTTATCGCAAACGTGAATCCGCTTTCGGTTCTGACCGCATGGAATGTGATGCGCGGACCGCATGAGTTGGTGAAAGAGAAAGGTGGGTGGATCTGGCTTGACCGCCGCAAGACCACGCGTTTCAAACTTGACAAGAACAATCGTGTGACATCTGTGGAGCGCGATGGCGACGTGGCGACGTGGGTGCCTTGTGCGGAGGCTGACAAGCCACTCGCGAAAAATACAAAACCGGTCTTCTGGGCCACACCTGGAACGTCACTCAAAACCGTGATGCTCTCCATGCATAAATCCGAAACCGCACCCGTGGCCCTGTTCAACGACGACAGCACATTTGCAGGTGCTATCGGTGTCAAGGATGTGTTGCAGGCTGTGTTGAAGCGGTCAGAGTAGAAAACTTGTTCCTGCGCCAAGTTTTGGGAGCTTCAGAAATGCAGCAACTGACTGCCCGATATCTGAAAAACTCTTGCGGTGGCCAAAGCTAGCGGGCGTCAAGCTCTTGCCATAGACCATCACAGGGATTTGCTCGCGTGTGTGTTCTGTGCCGGGCCAAGTGGGGTCATTGCCGTGGTCGGCTGTGAGGATGAGGAGATCGTCTTTTTCAAGTTGTGCAAATACGCGGGGCAATTCGGCGTCGAAGGCTTCGAGCAACTTGCCATAGCCGAGGGCATCGCGACGGTGGCCGTGGTTGGTATCGAAGTCAACGAAGTTGGTCATCAGGAAACCGCCGTCATTCAACGAGGGCATCAGTTCGATAACTTTTTCCGTCATTGCGGCATTGCCGGAGACTTTCACTTCTTCGCCTGTTCCCACATGGCCGTAGATGTCGCCGATCTTGCCAACGGAGATCACATGACGACCTGCATCGGACGCGATCTTTAACAACGTGGCGGAGGGTGGTGTGATGGCGAAGTCTTTGCGGTTTCCGGTGCGTTCGAAGGTCTTTGCGGTCTCGCCAATGAATGGACGTGCGATGACGCGGCCAACCTTGATATCATAGGTCAGTTCTCGCGCAATTTTGCAAACATCATAAAGGCGTTGCAGGCCGAAGTGTTGTTCATGTGCAGCGATTTGAATGACGCTGTCGGCACTTGTGTAGATGATGGGCTTTCCGGTGCGGATATGTTCTTTGCCGAGGTCTTCGATCACTTGCGTTCCGGATGCATGTGTACCGCCGAGCAGGCCGGGGAGTTTTGCCCGTGCGATGATCTCGTCAAGCAAGGCTTTGGGGAATGATGCTGCCGTATCGGGGTAGTAGTGCCACCTGAAGGGTACAGGTACACCTGCAATTTCCCAATGCCCGGTAATGGTGTCTTTGCCTTGCGAAACTTCCTGCGCATGGCCCCAGCGGCCGATCAGGGCTGCAACAGGAAAAGGATTGCGTCCTCCTGCGGCTTCTGCCGCCAAGCCTAAACCCATTGATGCCATATGTGGCACGTTGAGCTTCATATGGTCGCAAATATGCAGGAACGTGTTTGCACCCTCATCGCCAAACTGTGCCGCATCAGGCGCATGGCCGATGCCGAATGAGTCGAGGATGAAAAGGAAGGCGCGGGCCATCAGCGGGCAATCCGTTCAATGATGTTGGGGCCGGACGCTCCCTGCTCACCGAGGGTGTAGGCTGATTTCACGAGAACCGCGGCCTTCTCGAAGTCAGCTTCGGTTTGGGCGTGGATCATGCAGAGGGGGGTTTCAAAATCGGCACGGAAACCTTTGCCGAGCAAGTTGCTCAAACCAACGGCGTGATTGATTTTATCGGTGGCGACGCGACGGCCGCCACCCAATTCGATGACAGCGAGGCCCAGGTTTCGTGTGTTCATGGCGGTGACTTGGCCGTCATCATCTGCAAAGACAGGTTTGACGATGGCGGCGCGGGGCAAGTGTTTGCCATGGGTGGTCAGAAAATTGCGGGGACCACCGAGGGCTTCCACCATGTGGTCAAAATGATCGGCGGCAGAACCTGATGACAGGACTTGTTCAAGTTTGGTGCGGGCAGAGGGCAAGGTATCTGATACTTTCGCACTTACCAAAAGTTCTGCACCCAGCGCCAATGTGATGTCGAGGACACGGCTGTTGGTTAGGCGGTCCATCAAAAACTCGGCCGCGTGCGCTACTTCCAGCGCATTGCCCGCCACGTGGGCCAAGGGTTCATCCATGTCGGTGATCAAGGCCGTGGTTTTAAGGCCTGCTCCATTGGCGACTGCGACGAGCGAGGTTGCCAGTGCGCGCGCCTCTCCAACATTCGACATGAAAGCGCCAGAGCCACATTTCACGTCAAGCACCAGATGCTGCAATCCCGCTGCGAGTTTTTTCGACAGGATTGATGCCGTGATCAATGGCACACTTTCCACTGTGGCGGTGACATCGCGGATGCCATAAAGGCGCTTGTCCGCAGGGGCGAGATCGGCGGTTTGGCCGATGATGCAACAGCCTGCTTCGCGTGTGACTTTGCGAAACAGCGCGAGGTCTGGCTGGGTTTTGTAGCCTGGAATGGAATCGAGCTTGTCCAGCGTGCCACCGGTGTGACCCAAGCCGCGACCTGAAATCATCGGCACATACAACCCACACGCCGCCAACATGGGTGCGAGGTAGAGCGAGATGTTATCGCCAATGCCGCCTGAGGAATGCTTGTCGACAATCGGTCCGGGCAGATCCCATTTTAGCACGGTGCCGGAGTCACGCATGGCTAGCGTGAGGCCGACAGCTTCTTCCCGTGTCATGCCCTTGAAGAATACAGCCATGGCGAAAGCGGCAACCTGCCCTTCGGACACGTCGCCCGATGTGAGTCCAGCGATGAAGTCTTTCACCTGATCGGTTGTAAGGGCCGCACCATCACGCTTGCGGCGGATGACTTCCTGCGGCAGCATTATTTCATGTCCTTGAAGAAGCGCGTGAGCAGACGTTGCATGGAGGCCGCCACTTTCACACCTTCGCGTTTGGTTTCTTCATGGGAAGGATTTGCGCCTTTGATGCCCGCGCCCAGATTGGTGATGACGGAGAGACCTGCCACCTTCATTCCAAGCCTGCGCGCCATGATGGTTTCAGGGGCTGTCGACATGCCAACGGCACTTCCGCCGATGATTTGCGCCATTTTGATTTCGGCTGGTGTTTCGAATGATGGTCCGGAAAACCAGACATAGACGCCCTGCTTCAAGATGAGTTTTTCTTTTTTTGCTGCAGCGAGAAACTGTTTGCGAAGAGCCGGATCATAGGCATCGGTCATCGGTACAAAATTCTCGTCGCCATGCTGCCCAATCAAGGGGTTCATGCCGGAGTAGTTGATGTGATCGGTGATCAACATGATCGAGCCCGGCCCCATTGTGGTTTTGAGAGAGCCTGCTGCGTTGGTGGGGATGAGTGTTTCAACACCTGCGTTTTTGAGCTGTTCCAACACGGGCCACATGACACCGGCATTGCCGGACTCGTAGGGGTGAGCACGGCCAGCGAGGACCGCAACTTCCTTTCCCCCGATAGTGCCGACATAGAGCTTACCTGCATGGCCGGAAATTTTCGGTACGGGGAAGCCGGGTAACTCCGTGTAGGGAATTATGTGCGGGTCTATCACCGCATCGACAACAGAACCGAGAGCAGAACCGAGGATGATTGCGGCTTTTGGGGTGCGGTCTTGGAATGCAGACTTTAAACAGTTCATAGCCATTGTTGCCGCAAGTGATTCCAGTTGACGGCGTCTATCTTGGAGCGAGCGGCTTTGCCCCAAAGATTTGCGTCGGTTGTTAACAGAAGAAATGGCTGCTCAATTTTGAGGATAGCAGTATCCGCAAGTCCTAGCCATTCGCCTCCAGCGTCACATAGAACGCTCCTACTCGGTACAAACTCTTCGATCATAGTCAGTTCAAGTTCCTTCAAGACGCCACGAAATTTTTGCTCCCTGCCTTTGACATCTTTTCGACCCAAGTCGTCAACTTCAGTCAAAATATTCGGAGTTGTGAAGCGGACTCGAAAACTGGCGACAGTTTCGTTGAGTTTCCGAAAATCTTCAGAAGTGAAATGTGAAATTCGTCCCCGCCCGATTAGCTTCACGTCCAAACCGCCCAAAACCAGCAACAGCAAGAGGTTGGAGTCGAGCGGTATGCCATTTCGCCTATGCTTCTCAAAAAGGCCAATTGGAGTTGCGTTGACAGCCGCTATCAAAACTCTCCGCCGTCCATCAAGGCAGGCTCGCGGATCCGCATCGCAATCACTTCTCCGGATTTGCTGTCAATTTCAAATATTTTGTACTCTCTCATTTCAAATACACCGGGTTGTTTGAAACTGAGGGTAATCAGCCAGTTCCCGTGCTCACCATGAATTGTCTCTTCGAGTCGCGGCTTCTCATCCTGCTTCAAGTCGTAGCTTGTGATCAAACTTTCAATCGCTATTGCGACAGCTTTTCTTACGTCGACATGATCAATTTTCATATTGATACCTCTTTCATCGACACATTATGCCAAATTCTCCGGTCCAAAGGAAGCGGGCAGCAGTTCGTCCAGTGTAAAGCTTTGAATCAAAACTCCATCCTCCGTGCAGCAGTGAATCTCCACATCACCCGCAGCAAACTCCCTGATCTTCTGGCGGCAGCCTCCGCAGGGCGTGCAGAGGCCGTAGCCATTGCCGATGACGACAACTTCGGTAATGGATTTTCCGCCTGCACGGATGAGATGCGCTATGGCTGAAGGTTCAGCGCACCACCCCTGCGGATAGGCAGCGTTTTCAATGTTGCAGCCGGAGTGGATGCGGCCCTGTTCATCGCGCATGGCGGCACCGACGTAGAACTTCGAGTAGGGCGCATGGGCCCTGACGCGAGCTTCCATGGCGGCGGTGATGAGATCGCGCATGTTCAGCGGTCCTTCGAATAGGGAATGCCAGAGGCTCTTGGCGGAATGGATTTGCCGATGAAACCTGCGAGCAGAACCACGGTCATGACATAGGGTAACATGTTGATGAACTGCACGGGAATTTCGACGCCAGCGATTTTGAAGCCCTGCATGCGAAGGCCCACCGCTTGCAAATAGCCAAACAGCAGACAGGCCCAGAGGGCCGGCCAGGCCCGCCAGTTGGCGAAGATCAAGGCGGCAAGTGCCATGAAGCCGCGACCTGCTGACATGTCGCGCACGAAGGAGCCTTGAAGTGCTACGGAGAGATAGGTGCCTGCGAGGCCACACAAAACGCCAGCGATGATCACGGCTTGATAGCGGAGGAGTGCAACGGAGATGCCTGCTGTATCAACTGCGTGAGGGTTTTCACCGACGGCTCGGAGTCGCAAACCGAAGCGGGTTTTCGCCAGTGCCCATGCCGTTATGGGCACAAGGATGAAGGCGAGATAGACCAGCACGGAATGGCCGGAGATGATGTTGAGATAGGGGCCAATGCCGGGAATGGCCTGGATCGTGTCAAAGCCCGGCATGTGGAAGACCGGGAATTTTGCTTCAGCCGGCAGCGGCGGCGTGCGGCCACCTTCCTTGAACCATTCGTTGCCGAGCACAACAGCAAGGCCAGCGGCCAGCATGTTGATGGCGACACCAGAGACGACCTGGTTGCCGCGCTGGTTGATCGAGGCATAGCCGTGAATGAGCGAGAACAAGATTGAGACTGCGATGGCGAGCAGCACAGCGATCCATGGTGATTGGAAATAAAACCCCGCTGCTGCTGCCGTAAAAGCTGCGGCCAGCATTTTGCCTTCTAGGCCGATATCAACAATGCCGGAGCGTTCCGACCACAGGCCTGCAAGACATGCGAAGATCAACGGCACCGACATGCGGATGGTAGAGGACAGGGTTTCGGCGCTCAGGAAAATGTCGAACATCAATCCTCCGCCTTGAAAAACACGGCTGACAGATAGGGCCTGAAGGCTTGTTCAAGTGCGCCCATGAACAGGATGATGAGGCCTTGGATCACCACCACCATATCGCGGTTGATGTGGGTTTTGGCGAAGGAGAGTTCGGTGCCGCCTTGATAGAGGAGGCCGAAGAGGAGTGCTGCGAGCACAATGCCGATGGGATGGTTGCGGCCCATGAGTGCCACAGCGATTCCGACGAAGCCTGCACCTTGCACATATTCCAACAGCAAGCGGTGCTGTGCGCCGAGCACTTCATTGACGGCCACCAAGCCTGCGAGTCCGCCTGACACCGCCATGGCGATCATGATGATGCGGTCGGGTTTGATGCCGGCATAAACCGAAGCTTCGCTGTTCAATCCAACAGCGCGGATTTCGTAGCCCAACTTGGTGCGCCAGAGAAAATACCAGACGGCCCACGCCACGAAGAGTGCGAGGAAAACTGTAAGATTGAGCGGCGATGCCGGCAGGCGGTAGTCGAAGAATTGTTTGGCGATTTCGCGGAAGGTCAGAATATAGGCCCCCGTTATTTCGCGGCTTTCCACTGCCATTTTTCCAAGGGGGCGGAACCAGTCCTTTATCAAGTAGACCATCAAGCTCGAAGCAATGAAGTTAAACATGATGGTGGTGATAACGATGTGGCTGCCGCGTTTGGCTTGCAGATAGCCAGGTACAAACCCCCACAGAGCACCAAACACAACTGATGAAATGATGGCAAGTGGTATAACCAAATACCATGGTAAAAACTCCAGATGCAGACCCACCACGGCAGCCCCCAAACCAGCGAAATAGGCTTGTCCCTCACCACCTATGTTGAAAAGCCCCGCATGAAAGGCCACGGCGACGCAGAGGCCGGTGAAGATGAAATTGGTGGCGTAATAAAGCAGATAGCTCCAGCCCTTGAGGGAACCCACAGCGCCTTTGAGCATGATGCCCAGACACTCGATGGGGTTTTCGCGGATGAGCAGGAAGATGATTGATGTGGCGAGCAATGCCAGCAACAAGTTGAGAAGCGGGATCACACCGACATCGACCCAGCGCGGGAGGTCTCCTTTGGCGCTCATGGTGAAGGGTTCGCTTGGGGCGCATGCTTCGAGGCTCGCAAGGGCTCGCACCTCAGCATGAGGGAGTTATGTATTCCTTTATTCTGTGGAGAGTTTTGTAGTCCCTCACCCTGAAGTGCCCGCCGTCTTGCGGGCCTCGAAGGGTGCGCGTCATGTTGGGTCGCTGCCATCACGCGGCTTCCTTCGAAACGCCAGCCATCAGCAAGCCAAGTTCGCGTTCACTAGCATCTGAACTCCGCTCGCCCATCACGCGGCCTGCAAACATCACGATGATGCGGTCTGACAGCGAACGGATTTCGTCGAGTTCGACTGACACCAGCAAAATCGCTTTGCCCTGGTCACGTAATTCTATGAGACGGCGGTGGATGAATTCGATGGCACCGATGTCGACGCCACGTGTGGGTTGACCAACGATGAGCAGATCGGGATCGCGTTCGATTTCGCGGGCGAGGATTATTTTCTGCTGATTGCCGCCGGAGAATTTGCCGCTTTTCAGAAGTGGATTGGCGGGGCGGACATCGAAGTCCTGCATTTCTTTTTTGCAGCGGTCGATGACAGCCTGGCGGTTGAGGCGGAACCCCTGCCCCAAGGCATCGTCATATTGCCAGCCGAGGATTGATGATTCCGATGCGTCGAAAGCTGTGATCAGCCCGCGGTGCTGGCGGTCTTCCGGCACATGGGCCAAACCTTCTTGACGCAGATGCTTGGGATCACCCAATTGTCCAATGGATTTTCCTTCGAAAACAATTTGACCGGATGCGGGTTTTGTAATGCCTGCGATGCAGTCCAGCAATTCTGACTGGCCATTACCCGACACGCCTGCAATGCCGACGATCTCACCTTTCCGAACGGTGAGAGACACCTTGTCCACACGGGCTATACCCTTGCGGTCTTTCCACGTGACGTTTCTTACGTCCAGCACGGTTTCGCCGGGATGCGCAGCACCTTTTTCCACATGCAGCAAAACGCGGCGGCCCACCATGGCTTCGGCCAATTCTTCGACGGAGGTTTTGGCGGTTTCGAAATGCGCCACCATTTCACCGCGCCGCATGACCGAGACATGGTCCGTTGCACTCATGATCTCGCGCAGCTTGTGGGTGATCAGCAGAATGGATTTGCCCTGATCCCTCAGTACACGGAGGATGCGGAACAGGTGATCGGCTTCGTCAGGAGTCAATACGCCTGTGGGTTCGTCGAGAATGAGGACTTGCGCACCTTTGTAGAGGGCTTTCAGAATTTCAACACGCTGCTGCAAGCCAACAGGCAGTTCACCAACGATGGCGTCGGGGTCGACATCAAGTTCATATTCATCGGCGAGGCGTTTCAGTTCTTTGCGGGCTTTGGCAATGGCAGGACCAATGAGGGCACCGCCTTCAGCACCGAGCACGATGTTTTCGAGAACCGTGAAGGTATCCACCAGCATGAAATGCTGGTGCACCATGCCGATGCCCAATGCGATGGCATCGGTTGAGGTTTTGATTTTGACGGGTTTGCCGTCGACTTTGATCTCGCCGGAATCTGCTGCGTAAAAACCAAACAGGATCGACATCAACGTGGATTTGCCAGCGCCATTTTCACCGATAACGCCATGGATCGAACCTTTGGCGACAACGAGGTTCACGTCCTTGTTGGCGTGAACGGGGCCGAAGCGCTTGTCGATGTGGATGAGTTCAATGGCGGGTGTCATGGTGTGAATTGACGACCCCACCCCCGACCCCTCCCCAAAGATTGGGGAGGGGTGAAGGTTCTCACCCCTCCCCGCTCTTCGCGGGGAGGGGCAGGGGTGGGGCCTTCAGAGTGACTCACTCAACCGGGCACTTGTTGTCTTCCATGTAGTCATGGACCTTCACGGTGCCAGCGATAATATCGGCCTTTGCCTTTTCAACGGCGGCTGCCATTTCAGCTGTCACCAGGGGCTTGTTGTTATCGTCCATGGCGTAACCGACGCCATCTTCAGCGAGGCCAAGCGCCTGGATGCCAGGCTTGAAGGTGCCGTCCTTGCCGGATTTCATGACGTTGTAAACGGCAACGTCAACGCGCTTCAACATCGAGGTCAGAACCTGACCGGGGTGCAGATAGTTCTGGTTGGCGTCGACACCGATCGAGAGGATCTTCGAGTCGGCAGCGGCTTGCAGCACACCAAGACCCGTGGCTCCGGCTGCGGCGTAAACCACATCCGAACCTTGGCTGATCTGGCCCTTGGTGATTTCACCACCCTTCACTGGGTCGTTCCAGGCCGCACCCGTATCACCCGTCATGTTCTGGATGACCTTGGCAGCGGGGTTTGCGGCTTTCACCCCTTGGGCATAGCCACATTCGAATTTGCGGATCAGCGGAATGTCCATGCCGCCGACGAAGGACACGGTGCCAGTCTTCGAGGCCATGCCCGCCATCATGCCTGCGAGGTAAGACCCTTCATGTTCCTTGAACACGATGGACTGCACATTCGGCAGATCGACAACCATGTCAACAATCGCGAATTTCAGATCAGGATATTCCTTGGCCACTTTTTCAACGGCTGCTGCTTGTGCAAAGCCTGCGGCGATGATGGGCGAATAGCCCTGGTCGGCGAAGTTGCGTATCGCCTGTTCGCGCTGGGCTTCATTGGCGATTTCAAATTCGCCATAGGCCGTGCCGGTTTCGGTTTTGAACTTTTCCGAGCCATTGAACATGGATTCATTGAAAGACTTGTCGAATTTGCCGCCGATATCGAAAACGATGGCTGGTTTGTCGTCGGCTGCAAAAGCCGAAACGGCCATAAGGCCCAAAAGTGCCGTGGCACCCAATAATTTGCGGATCATAACTTACTCCCTGTTTTTTGACCGGCTGATCAAGCCTTGGGGCAGATGACGACAAATCGTGGAGATTTGCAAGCGGGGTTGAAGAACAATTCGAGCGTTCACATATGTTGGAGCAAGCGATTGTCGTGCCATGCAGGGCTTCAGTCGTGACGCTGCTGTTACAGGGCATAAAGATGTCGCGTATGACCGTTTTTTCATCACCGCTGCTGCTGGGTTTTGACCAGCTTGAACAGTTGCTCGAGCAAGCAACCAAGGCTGGCGACGGCTATCCTCCCTATAATATCGAGCGCTTGCTGCAATCAGACAATGGCGCTGAAAACTGGCAGATCACCTTGGCCGTGGCCGGATTTGGCGCTGATGACCTCGAGGTGACGGTTGATGGCAAGCAACTCGTCATCAAGGGCCGCCAAGCCAGCGATGATCGCGGTGATTACCTGCACAAGGGCATTGCCGGACGCTCATTTACCCGCAGTTTCGTGCTGGCGGATGGCATGGATGTCACAGTGGCAGAACTTTGCAACGGATTATTGACGATTTTGCTGAAACGTATTGTACCTGACAGACGTTTGGTGCGTATTCAGATTGAGGAGCGATAAATGGAAAAGCTTTCGACGGCGCTGACAACTGAACAACTGGCCCGCCTGGGTGGTGGGGTACTTGGCTATGTGCGGGAAATCCAGCCGAAAGATGCCAAGGCGATGCTGGGTGAAGCGACGATCATTCCAGCGCAGGCGAAGCTGTTTTGTCTATACAATGCAGATGGCACGCCGGTTTCAATCTCCGGCACGCGAGAAGCGGCACTGGGTTCAGCGTTTGAACATGAGTTGACGGCGGCGAGTGTGCATTGATTTAAAGTTCTGACAGAGGCCCCTCAAGCCGCGGTCGCTGTTGACAATGCGGGCTGGGTCAAAATCGCATATAGCCCATCAATGCTTTCGGTTCCGCGCAGCTTTTTCAAAGTAGCGGAATCCCGGAACATGCGTGATACACGGGCCAATGCCGTGAGATGGTCGGCCCCTGCGTGTTCAGGTGAAATCAGCGCAAAAGCCAGATCAACTGGTTCGCCGTCAACACTTTCAAATGCGATTGGGTTTTGCAGTCTTGCAAATACGCCGTAAACGCGCGTGATTGACGGTAGCCGACCGTGGGGTATGGCTATACCCTGCCCCAGCCCGGTTGATCCCAGTTTTTCACGTTGCAACAGCTTTTCAAAAATCACACGGCTGTCGATGGCGACAAGTGATGACAGGGCTTGTGACAATTCTTGTAAAAGTTGTTTTTTATTCTGAACCTTGAGGTTTGGCAAAATGGCGCGGGCTTCAATGATATCGTGCAGTGTCATTGCGTGTTCTATCCGTGTTCGGCTGAAATCAGTGAGGCATTTCTCATGCCAAACCGACCCGCTGTTTTCCTTCATACATCCCGTGTCCCCCGCGATGCCAGACTCAAAACCCACCTCAACCAATGCCCCGATGTGGGAGCATTTAAGCCGGAGGTCAAGGGCTGTTATGGTGTGAGGACGGTTTCAAACCCATTGGCGGCTTTTCTGTGGTAACCGCCGTTTTCAATGCAATTCGGGGCGCTTCCTAGGCTTCGAGACGGTTCAAGTCAACCCTTCAGACGGGCTTCGCGGCGGCGCTGGACAGACGATAAAATATTGAGGGATTCCCTATATTTGGCAACCGTGCGGCGGGCGATATCCACATCCTCACGCTTCAGGATGTCCACAATATCATCGTCCGACAGAATGTGATCAGCGGTTTCAGCGGCAATCATGTCTTTGATGCGGTGGCGTATCGATTCTGCCGAATGGCCGTCGCCGGTGCCGTCGTTGTTGGCAATGGCGTTGGTGAAAAAATACTTCAGTTCAAATGTGCCGCGCGGTGTTGCGATGTATTTGTTGGAGGTGACGCGGCTGACGGTTGATTCATGCATGCTGATGGCATCGGCCACCACTTTCAGCGTGATCGGTTTCAGATGGCTGATGCCGTTGACCAGAAACGCGTCCTGTTGCGAAACAATTTCGCGGGACACTTTCAATACGGTCTTGGCGCGTTGATCGAGACTTTTCACCAGCCACGCGGCTTGCGCGTGACACCCTGCAAGGAACAGTTTGTCTTCCTCCCGGGTCGTGTCGCGGGCGACGTTGGCCATATATTGATTGTTGACCAGCACACGGGGCAGGGTTTCACTGTTGAGTTCAACCATCCAGGTGCCATCGGGGGCCGCACGCACGAAGACATCCGGCACCACGGGTGAAACGGGGTCAGAACCAAAGGCATGGCCGGGCTTCGGGTTCAGGGCGCGCAGTTCCACCAGCATATCGTTCAGGTCTTCCTGGCTGACCTTGCAGATGCCGCGCAGTGCCACAAAGTCACGCCGCGCGACCAAAGGCAGATGATCTACCAGCGCTTCCATGGCGGGATCAAGTCGGTTCAATTCACGCAGTTGCAGTTTCAGGCAATCGGCGAGATCGCGGGCGAAAACGCCCGGTGGGTCAAACGTGCGCATTACGGAGTAGACGGTTTGAACCTGCGCCGAGGTTGCACCCAAAGTTTCAGCCAAACTCAATGGATCGCCCGTTACATAACCTGTCTCGTTGACCATGCCGATAATGTGCTGGCCAATCAGCAGATCGCTCTGTTTGGCGAAATTCAAATTGAGTTGTCCCGTCAGATGTTCGGTCAGGCTGACTTCGCGGGACAAGGACGAGGCATAGTCCTGATCCTCACCGTCCAGTGACAGGTGCCCGGTTGTGCGCAGGCTGGACCAGTTGGAATCCCGCATCATGGCCTGACCATCAGCAGACGACGCAGGGGCAGAGCTTTGTGCTTCAATTTCGCCGGGGCCACCCGAGCCTGCCGTGGCGAAACTCTGGTCCAATCTTTCAGGCAAGGTGTCCGCCACGATCACCTGGGTTTTTTCGCCGCCATCGCCATGGTCCAGCAACGGGTTCCGCTCAATCTCGGCTTCCACGAAAGCCTGCAGCTCAATCGACGACATTTGCAACAGCTTGATGGCCTGTTGCAATTGCGGGGTCATGACCAGGGACTGGCCCTGCTTCATTACTAATCGTTGAGAAAGCGCCATGAGACCCGTATTACCTTAAAGTTTGAAGGAATTGCCAATATCGTAAAGCCGCAGCGGCGTAGGGTTAACAGAGCTTGACTCTGATTGCTTATGTACCAAACTATGGTATAAATCGATTGAAAGCGAAAGTCATGGCCCACAACACCTCCATTTCCCTTGGCGACCGATTCTCTGATTTCATCGCCAATCAGGTAAAAAGCGGACGCTATAATTCTGCCAGCGACGTCATGCGGGCGGGTCTGCGTTTGCTCGAAGAGCATGAGGCCAAGGTGAGGGCTTTGGAAGCGGCCCTGATTGCTGGCGAAGATTCGGGAGCAACACGGCCCTTCGACAGTGAAGCGTTTCTGGCGCGTATGAAAACCAAGCATGGCGGCTAGCGCCTATCACCTATCGCCGCTTGCAGAAGCCGACCTTGAAGACATTTGGTTTTACACATTCCAGACTTGGTCAAGCGAGCAAGCCGATACATATCACCGCGCGATGGTTTCAACTTTCGAAGCTCTGGCATCAGGCCGAAAACAGG